>NZ_AVOF01000229.1:0-24955 GCF_000465935.2 Pseudomonas sp. EGD-AK9 | reverse complement strand
AAGAACAGGCCGAGGCCGGCGACGAAGCCCAGGGTGAGGAAACCGGCCAGCGCCGGCGAGGCGGCGCCGTAGTCATGGATGCTGACGTAGACCCAACTGGTGCCGGCGCCGAACAGGCCGAAGCCATAGCTCCAGCCGCGCAGCGCCGCCTGGCCGGGGCGAAGCTCGCGCAGGCCCAGGTAGAGCAGGGCGATCGACAGCAGGGCCAGGGGCCAGATATCGAAGGGGGCGAGGGCCAGCGGGGTGAGGGCGCCGGCGCCGAGTGCGAGCAGGTGGCCGGGCCAGCCCGGGCGAGTCATCCATTGCAACATGGGCAAGTCCTTGGATTCGGGTGGCGCAAGGGTAGGGGTAGGGAGCCGCTAGCGGCAAGCCTCAAGCCACAAGCGAAGGCAATTGCATGAATGGGTAGGGTGGACATGACGACGCCTTGTCCACCATTGCCGGTTCCGCGCTGGACAAGCCTGGCGGCCTGTCCGGCCTAGGCCTCTGGCGGAACCGGCTGGTTGGTGCGCGCGGCTCACCCCACGGCTAGAACCCGGCGAACTTCAGATAGCTGCCGGTAATCGCATCGCCCCAGAGCAGGGCGATCCAGCCGGCGATGGCCAGGTAGGGGCCGAAGGGGATCGGCGTGCCGGCGTCGCTGCCGCGCAGGCGCAGCATGATCACCCCGAGCACCGCGCCGACCAGCGACGACAGCAGGATGGTCAGCGGCAGAATCTGCCAACCGCCCCAGGCGCCGAGCATGGCCAGCAGCTTGAAATCGCCGTAGCCCATGCCTTCCTTGCCGGTGATCAGCTTGAACAGCCAGTACACCGACCACAGGCTCAGGTAGCCGGCAATCGCCCCCCACAGCGCGTCTTCCAGGCTGGTGAACAGGCCGAAGTAATTGACGATCAACCCCAGCCACAGCAGCGGCAGCACCAGGTCGTCGGGCAGCAGCTGGTGGTCGGCATCGATCAGGCTCATGGCCAGCAGCCCCCACGTCAGCACCAGCATGGCCCCGGCCTGCCAGGTGAAACCGTAGTGCCAGGCGACGTAGGCCGAAAGCAGGCCGCAGGCCAGTTCCACCAGCGGGTAGCGCTTGCCGATCGGTGCCTTGCAGTTCGAGCACTTGCCGCGCAGAAGCAGATAGCTGAGCACCGGGATATTCTCCCAGGGACGGATTTCATGGCCGCAGCTGGGGCAACTGGAATTGGGCAGAACCAGGTTGAAAGTCTGCGCCTTGGGCGCCGGCGGCAGCTCCAGCACCTCGCGCGCCTGGGCCTGCCAGTCGCGCTGCATCATCTGCGGCAGGCGGTAGACCACCACGTTGAGGAAGCTGCCGATCAACAGGCCCAGCAGGCCGGCGCACAGGGAAAAGGCCAGCGCATGGCTGGCCAGGAACTCGAACAGCGGCATCAGACCACGGCGCCCAGCTGGAAGATCGGCAGGTACATGGCAATGATCAAACCGCCCACCAGCACGCCCAGTACCGACATGATGATCGGCTCCATCAGGCTGGTGAGGCCGTCGACCATATTGTCGACCTCTTCCTCGTAGAAGCTGGCGACCTTGTCGAGCATCTCGTCCAGCGCGCCGGACTCCTCGCCGATGGCGGTCATCTGCACCGCCATGCTGGGGAAGGTGCCGGTGCTGCGCATGGAGAAGTTCAGCTGCATGCCGCTGGACACGTCGGCCTTGATCTTGTTGGTGGCGTTCTTGAACACCACGTTGCCGGTGGCGCCGGCCACCGAATCCAGTGCATCGACCAGTGGCACGCCGGCGGCGAAGGTGGTCGACAGGGTGCGGGCGAAGCGCGCCACCGCGGACTTGTAGAGGATGTCGCCGACTATCGGCAGCTTCAGCACGGAACGGTCGACCCAGTCGCGGAACTTCTGCGAGCGCTTGTGCGCTTCCTTGAGGGCGAAGGCGGCGGTGAACATCAGCAGCAGAATGATGAACCACCATTCCTGCAGGGCCTGGGAGATGCCTATGACCATCATGGTAAAGGCCGGCAACTCGGCGCCGAAGTTAGCGAACACCTGCTCGAACTGCGGTACCACCTTGATCAGCAGGATGGCCGAGACGATGATCGCCACCACGATCACCGCGATGGGGTAGTTCATCGCCTTCTTGATCTTGGCCTTGAGCGCCTCGGTCTTTTCCTTGTAGGTGGCGATACGGTCCAACAGGCTTTCCAGGGCGCCGGCCTGCTCGCCGGACTCCACCAGATTGCAGTAGAGCTCGTCGAAGTACTGCGGCTTCTTGCGCAGCGAGGCGGCGAAGCTGTTGCCCGCGGCCACCTCCTGTTTCACCTCGTCCACCAGCTTGCGCATGTTGGGGTTGTCGAAGCCCTCGCCGATGATGTCGAACGACTGCAGCAGCGGCACGCCTGCCTTCATCATGGTCGCCATCTGCCGGGTGAACAGGGCGATGTCCATCGGTTTGATCTTCTTGCCGGCGCCGCCGAACAGAGAGGCCGACTTCTTGCGCACCTTGGTCGGGTTTATGCCCTGCTTGCGCAACTGCGCCTTGACCAGCGCCGGGGTCTGGCCGCTGATCTCACCCTTGACGGTGGCGCCCTTCTTGTCTTTGCCTTCCCAGCTGAAGGTGCTGGTCTTGAGCGCTTTTGCTGCCATGGTTAATCCTTGGTCACGCGGTTGACTTCCTCGAGGCTGGTCACGCCTTGCATGGCTTTCACCAGGGCCGAGGTGCGTAGATCATTAAAGCCGTCTTTGCGCATCTGCGCGGCGATCTCGATGGAGTTGCCGTCTTCCATGATAATCCGCTGCAGGTTGGGCGTGTTTTTAACCACTTCATAAATACCGACGCGGCCCTTGTAACCGCCCTTGCAATTGTCGCAGCCAACCGGGGCGTAGAGCTTGAAGGTGCCGATCTTTTCTTCGGGGAAGCCTTCTGCCAACTGGGTCTCGTGGGGTATCTGGATTTCCTTCTTGCAACTGGTGCACAGCTTGCGCGCCAGGCGTTGGGCGATGATCAGGTTGACCGAGGTGGCGATATTGAACGAGGGCACGCCCATATTGCGCAGGCGGGTGAGGGTTTCCGCGGCGCTGTTGGTGTGCAGGGTCGACATCACCATATGCCCGGTCTGCGCCGCCTTGATGGCGATCTCGGCGGTTTCCAGATCGCGGATCTCGCCGACCATGATGATGTCCGGGTCCTGGCGCAGAAAGGCGCGCAGCGCCTGGGAAAAGTCCAGACCTTGCTTGGGGTTGACGTTGACCTGGTTGATACCCTCCAGGTTGATCTCCACCGGGTCTTCGGCGGTGGAGATGTTCACGTCCGCGGTGTTGAGGATATTCAGGCCGGTGTAGAGCGACACCGTCTTGCCAGAGCCGGTGGGGCCGGTCACCAGGATCATGCCCTGCGGCTGCTTGAGCGCGGCCATGTACAGGTCCTTCTGCTCCGGCTCATAGCCCAGCGCGTCGATGCCCATCTGCGCGCTGGTGGGGTCGAGAATCCGCATCACGATCTTCTCGCCCCACAGCGTGGGCAATGTGTTGACGCGAAAGTCGATGGCTTTGGTCTTGGATATCTTCATCTTGATCCGGCCGTCCTGCGGCTTGCGCCGCTCGGAGATATCCAGCGCCGCCATCACCTTGAGGCGGGCGGATAGGCGCGGGGCCAGCTGGATCGGCGGGCGGGCCACTTCGTGCAGCATGCCGTCGGTACGAAAGCGCACCCGGTAGACCTTCTCGTAGGGCTCGAAGTGCAGGTCCGAGGAGCCGCCGCGAATGGCGTCGAGCAGCATCTTGTTGACGAAGCGCACCACCGGTGCATCGTCGGCATCGCCGCCGGGGCCGTCCTCCTGTTTGTCGTCATTGACGGATTCGACATCCAGGCCGTCCAGGTCGACGTCCGCCAGTTCCTCCAGGCCGGTGGCGGCGCTGTCGAAGAACTTGTCGATGGCGTCGCCGAGCTTGTCGTCCTCGACCAGGATCGCCTCGGTATTGAGGCCCGTGCTGAACTGCACGTCGGTGACGGCCTGGTGGTTGGTCGGGTCGGACAGCCCGACGAACAGCTTGTTGCCGCGGCGCCACAGCGGCAGCACGCGGTGCTGGCGGATCAGTTTCTCGCTGACCAGGTCGCGGGGCTGGCTGTCCCGGTCGATGGTGTTGAGGTCGAGAAAGGCGACGCCGAACTGCTCGGCAGACAACTCGGCCAGGTCGCGGCTTCTTACCAGCTTGTTCTGCACCAGGTAGGTGACCAGCGACAGCTTGTTGCGCTGGGCCTGCTGCTGGGCCTGTAGGGCGGCCTTCTCATCCAGTAGCTCAGCCAGCACCATCTGCCGGGCCAGGCCCGACAAGGTTATGTTTTCGTTCATCGGGCGCTCCACAAACAATGCCTGCCTTATAACTTAGTTGCCTGTAGGGTGCCAAACGAGGCTTCGTAAGGTGACGAAAATTGGCAGCTTATGTCTTTCATGGCCCTCCTGGGGTGTCGGCCGCTTGGCTGAAATGCGGGAATTGGGCCGCTTGGCGAATTGGCACGTTGAGTGCATTACCATGCACAGGTCGATGGACCTAACCATATCTAGGAGAGAAAGAATGAAAGCTCAAATGCAGAAGGGTTTCACCCTGATCGAACTGATGATCGTGGTAGCGATCATCGGCATCCTGGCCGCCATCGCCCTGCCGGCCTATCAGGACTACACCACCCGTTCCAAGATTTCCGAAGGCCTGACCCTGGCCTCCTCGGCCAAGACCAGCGTCTCCGAGCATGCCATGTCCAAGAACGCCTATCCGGCCGATAATGCTGCTGCGGGTTTCAGCAGTCCGGATACTGACTATGTTTCCAGTATCGATATCGCTGACGGCCTGATCACCATCAACTACAAGGCTGCAGCTGGTGTTGCTGATGGTTCTACCATCGAGCTGTCCCCGACTACTTCCGCTGGCGGCATCACCTGGACTTGCACTGGCGGCGACGTGGACGATAAATACCGTCCAGCCAACTGCCGCTAATTAGCCGCAGCCATGCAGAGAAGTCGCCCCGCGGGGCGACTTTTTTATGCCTTTAGCAATTTCGTCACATCGAGCCTAGATGATCCGCTTCCGTCCTCCGCATTTCTGGATCGGCCTGGCTCTGCTAGGCCTGCTGTTGCCGTTGCTCTACTGGCCCGGCCTGAGTGCAGGCTTCGTGTTGGACGACCACGGCTCCATAGCTCCCCTCGGCCACTGGGGGCGCATCGATTCCTGGGGCGAAGTGATTGCCTACCTGGAGACTGGATTTCGCGCCGGGCCGACCGGTCGCCCCGTCGCCCAGTTGAGTTTCCTGCTCAATGCCGATACCTGGCCCACGGCGGCGTTGCCCTTTCTGGCAACCAACTTGGCCATTCACCTGCTTACCTGTTTGCTACTGGCCCTGTTCCTGCGTTGGTTGCTGGTGGGGGCCGGCATCTCCCAGGCCGGTCTCATAGCTCTGCTCGCTGCCGCCTGCTGGGCTCTGCATCCGCTGCATGTCTCGACCGTGCTTTATGCCGTGCAGCGCATGACCCAGTTGTCGGCGCTGTTCACTCTGCTGGCGCTCTGCTGCTACTTGCCTCTGCGCCTTGCTCTGCAGCAGCAGCGCCTGAAGGTCGCCGCCGGCTGGACTGCTGCTCTCGGCGGGGCGTCATTGCTGGCGCTGGGCTCCAAGGAAAACGCCATCCTGATTCCGCAAAGCCTTTTACTGGTGGAGTGGTTGCTCGGACGCAACGCTGGCGAACGCAGCCGTCCACTCAAAAGCTGGTTACTGATCTGCTGTTGGTTACCCAGTCTGGTGGTATGGCTGTATCTGGCTTACCGGGGGCTGATCCCGACCGGTTTCGAGCGCCGGCCCTTCGATCTGGGCGAGCGCCTGCTTACCCAGATCGGCATATGGGGCCTTTACCTGCAGCATCTGTTGCTGCCGAAGGTCATCACCCCGGGTTTGTTCTACGACGGTTATCCGGTGGTTCGGGAGTTCCTAAGTTCTCCGAGCACGCAGTTCTGGGCCGTGGTTCACGCCGCCTTGCTTGGTCTTGCATTCTGGGGCAGACGCTCTTGCCCGCTGCTGACTTTTGGTGTGCTCTGGTTCTACGCCGGACATCTGTTGGAAGGCACGACGATCCCCCTTGAGTTGGTATTCGAACATCGTAACTACTTGCCCAGCGCCGGCCTGGCGCTGGTACTGGCATGGGGGCTTGCGCGTTTGACTCGGCGCGCCGCCAGAGGGTACGTGCTGACCGTTCTGGTGCTGGTGCTGCTGGCTGTCTTGTTGCAACAGCGGGCAGCGTTCTGGGGTGACCCGCAGGCGCGTGCCGTGCTTTGGGCCGAGCAGTTGCCGGAGTCCTCTCGCGCCCAGGAGAATGCCTTCGCCGTGTTGTTCGCCGCAGGCAATCAGGAGGCGGGCGAGTACTTCCTCTGGCGCAGCGTTGAACTGTTTCCTGATGATCCCTACCTCAAGCTCAAGACCATCAGTCGAGTGTGTGCCTCCAGAGGAACGATGGCACAACTGGACTGGGATGAGTTGCTGAAGAGTCTGCGCGATGCACGGCTGGACTTCCGCTTGTACGAGTTGTTGGGTGATCTTTGGCAGCGTGCGCAGGCAGGCGATTGCCAGGCCTTGACCATTGAACACATTGAATCCCTGATAGCGGCGGCGCTGGACAATCGACGTATCAGGCACAGCGGCATCGCCGGCCACATGGCGCAATTGCGTGGCGAGATCCGCCTGGTACAGGGGGCCACCGATCAGAGTCTCGAGCAGTTCCGCATTGCTCGGCAGAGGGTGCCAGATCCCGCCGTAGCGGTATATCAGGCTAGGCTCCTGGCCGGACAGCGCCAGTTTGCTCCTGCTCTGCAGATTCTCGACGAGCTACTGGCTAACCCCAACGCCAGGGAATTTCTGAAGCAGCAGGCACTGGATGTACGCCAGCAAATAGAAGAAGACTTGTGACATGAGCAGCAATAAAGCATCCGTTAGCGTGGTGATCCCGGCCAAGAACGAGGAGGCCGGGTTGGCCAGGCTGCTGCCGGCTCTAAAGACGCTCTACTGCGGTATTGAGATCATCGTCGTGGACGACGGTTCGACTGATCGTACTGCCGAGGTTGTGGAGCAACATGGCGCCACCTGCGTTCGTCACCCCTATTCGAAAGGAAACGGTGCGGCCATCAAGAGCGGGGCAAGGGCCGCCAGGGGGGCCATCCTGGTGTTCATGGACGCCGACGGCCAGCATGACCCGGCCGATATTCCTGCCCTGTTGGCACGCCTGGAAGAAGGCTACGACATGGTAGTGGGCGCCAGGCAGAATGGTTCACAGGCTAGCCTGGGGCGCGGAGTGGCCAACGGCTTCTACAATCGCCTGGCCAGCTATATGACCGGGCACAAGGTGGCTGATCTGACCTCCGGTTTTCGCGCCGTCCGGGCAAACAAGTTCCGTGAGTTCCTCTACCTGCTGCCCAACGGCTTCTCCTACCCGACCACCAGCACCATGGCGTTCTTCCGCGCCGGCTACTCGGTGGCCTACGAGCCGATCCACGCCGCCAGGCGTATCGGCAAGAGCCATATCCGGCTGCTGCGGGACGGTGCCCGCTTCCTGCTGATCATCTTCAAAATCGGCACCTTGTACTCGCCCCTGAAACTCTTCGCGCCGGTGGCTCTGCTGATGTTCCTGCTGGCGTCCGGCTGGTATGGCTACACCTTTGTCAATGTCGGCCGCTTCACCAATATGAGCGCCTTGCTGTACACCGGATCGGTGATGGTGTTCCTGATGGGCCTGATTTCCGAGCAGATCACGGCATTGATGTACCGGGAGTCGGGCGGTGTGGGCGACAGTGAGTGCCCCGGGCGGGCCGGAGAGGATATGCCGGGATGATCGAGGCGCTCGGCAAGCTCTGGAGCCTGTTCACACCTGTCGAACAGCGCAAGGGGCTGGGGGTACTGGCCCTGGTCGTCGCCATGGCCGTGCTGGAGACCCTGGGGGTCCTGTCCATCATGCCGTTCCTGTCGGTGCTCGGGCGCCCTGAAATCATTCATGAGAATGCCTGGCTGAGCTGGGTCTACGACGCCTGGGGCTATTCCGGCGAACGGACCTTCATCGTTGCGCTCGGCGTGGCGTCCATCGTCCTGGTCGTTGTCTCGTCCTTGTTCAAGACCCTGACTCTGCATGCACTCAACCGCTTCGTGCATTTGACGCGGCATTCGATCAGCAGTCGGCTGCTGGCACGTTACCTGGGTCAGCCCTACGAGTTTTTTCTGAGCCGGAACTCAGCCGACCTGGCCAAGAACATCCTCTCGGAAACCGACCAGTTGCTGTTCAACCTGGTTCAGCCGCTCGCCCAGATGTTCGCTCAGGGGGCTGTGATCCTGGCGATGGGCCTATTGATCGTCTGGTACGACCCGTGGATGGCGCTGGCAGTCTTGCTGGGGGTGGCGATTCTGTATGGCGCGATCTACGGCTTGGTGAGAACACACCTGGCACGCGCCGGAATGGAACGAATGATTGCCAATCGTGATCGCTACCAGGCCAGCAACGAGGCTCTGGGCGGCATCAAGGATGTCAAGATCACTCATTGCGCGGCTGCTTACATGGCGCGTTTCGATCGCGCATCGCGGCTCTATTCTCGCCGCTTGGCCAGCAACGACACCTTGAGCCAGACACCGCTGTATCTGGTGGAAGCGGTCGGCTACAGCGGCCTGATCCTGATCGCTCTGGTTCTGCTGCTGCGAACCAATGACGTCGCCCACGTGCTTCCGGCATTGGGGCTGTACGGTTTTGCTGCCTATCGCCTGCTGCCTGCGGCGCAGATCGTCTATCGCGGGTTCGCCAAGCTGAAGTTCTCTTCGCCGGCCCTCGACGGGATTCACCGCGACCTGATGCTTCCGGCGGCGGCCGAAACCCAAGCCAGCGATATGCTGGCGCCGCAGCGGGAAATCCGTCTGGAAGGAATTCGTTTCGCCTATCCGGCTACGCCGGACAAACCGGTGCTCGACGATTTCAACCTGGTGATCCCGGCCAATAGCAGTGTCGGTATCGTGGGCAAGAGCGGTGCCGGCAAGAGCACGGTAATGGATCTGCTGCTGGGCCTGCTGTCCCCCCAGGCAGGCACCCTGAGCGTGGATGGCGTGCCGGTAAGCGCGGCCAATCTGGCCAACTGGCAGCGTGCCGTCGGCTATGTGCCGCAGCATATCTATTTAAGTGATGCCAGCGTTGCCGAGAACATCGCGTTTGGTGTTCCGCCCGGGAAGATCGATAGGGCTGCTGTAGAGCGCGCGGCGCGCGCAGCTCAGATCCACGATTTTGTCGTCCATGAGTTACCTGATGGCTATGACACCTTCGTCGGTGAGCGCGGCATTCGGCTATCGGGCGGACAGCGGCAACGGATTGGTATTGCGAGGGCGCTTTATCGTGATCCGCCGGTATTGTTGCTAGATGAAGCTACTAGCGCCTTAGATGCAGGAACAGCGAAAGAGTTGAGTCGGGACATCATGGATATGTCCAGTTCTAAGACGATTGTTTTTATTTCGCATCAGGAGATTCCCTTGGGGCGTGGGCGCTCAGTCGCTTTGTAGTTGTGTTGGGGCGTTTAGGTAGGCGATTTGTTGCGGCGGCAGAGATTGAGTGGCTGTGTGGCGAGGGTCTGTATGCGGGATGTTGATGTCTCTGTGAGGGTTAGAGTCGGGAAGAAAGTTCCGGCAAAGCCAGAAATCGCTGTTGTCGTTATGTCGGTGGATTCTGATCCTCTCGCATGGCATGCCGTTAGTTCGGTTTTGAAGAGTGCCGATCTTGCAGAGATTGCAGTTGTTAATACTGGGCGCGGTTCGTTGGAGTCAGTGTTGTCCGATTTTCTTGACTTTGTCATTCTAATAGAGTCGGAAACGAAGTGCTTTCCTGGTGGGGCACGTAATTTGGGGATAAAAAATACTTGTGCTCCTGTTGTGTCTTTCTTAGCTGCAGATTGCATTGCCCCAGAGGGTTGGTGCGAGCAAAGGGTGTTGCTGCATAAGACGAGGTTGGTCTCTGCGTCATCGCTGCTTCCTGCGCCGCGAAGAGGTAAGGTTAATATTGTTTCATGGGCTTCGTATCTGATAACGCATCCAGAGCGAATACCTGGGATGAGAGCAAGAATTGCATTGCCATACGGATTGTCCTATGCGCGCAGTATTTTCAATGAGTTTGGTTTTTTTGAGGAAGGCGTAAGAATTGGGGAGGATAGCCTCTTTAATGAAAGGATTCGCTCTAGGGTTGGGGCTAATATCGAAAATGGCGTAGTCACAATGCATCATTATCCAGATAGGATTGTTGATGCGCTTCGGGATCAGTACGCTCGCGGGGGGCGAGAGTTTTTATACTATAAAATGACTTGTGGCAGGGGTAGGTTTTTCCTGGTTGCAAGAAACATTAAGAGATTTTTTATTGCGTCTGTTTTTGTTGTGAGGAATAGGGGGGAGGGGCCTTGTGGCGCGCTTTTCTCCGCGTTACCTCTGTCTGTTGGGCTTCTCGTGGCTAAGGTTGTTGGAAACGTTTTTTGGCGAGAGGGTTTGCGCGTGGTTGAGGTGGAGTCTGGAAGGTGTAGGTGAATGTGATGATAGAGTTGGCACCTGTCCCGTCATGGTGGTTGGTTTTGTCAGTGCTTTAGTTGTGTATTTATTTTTTGGGTTTTGTTTTTTTGGGTTGGGTTTTGATCCTTGAAAAGCCATCCGGTTGTTTCCGTAATCATGCCAGCCTACAACGCAGCCGATACTCTGCTGGAGTCAGTGAGTTCGGTATTGGCTCAGAGTATGGGCGAGTTGGAACTGATCGTGTGTGACGACGCTTCGACTGATGCCACGCCTGTGTTGTTAGCGGCTATTGACGATCCTCGCCTGAAATTTATTCGTAACCCAAGTAATCTAGGGGCTGGGCCTAGTCGAGATCGGGCCATTGAGCAAGCCTCTGCGCCTTGGGTTGCATTTATTGACGCGGATGATGTCTGGTTGCCGGAGCGTCTTGAGCGTTTGCTGAGGGCGGTAGAGGATGCACCCGATCGGTTGGTTTTTGACGACATAATGACCTGCCACTCTGTAGCAGGAAAATTGGTGCCTTGGCGTCGGGTTCACGGTAACAATGCTTTCGGTGGTAATGGGCCAGAGCGACGTGATATTCATATTGAGAATTATGTAAGTTCTCCGCGCCTCATCATGCAACCTCTGATTCCTCTCGCGTTCATTCGTCAAGCCGGTCTACGCCACTCGAACCGCTCCTTTGGTGAAGACGCCGAGTATTTTCTTCACCTGGCATTGGCGGGTGTGGGCTTTCGCTATCTTCCGGAGCCTCTGTATCTGTATCGGGTTCAGCCGGGGTCCGCGACTGCCAAGGCTGGAGCGGCGCAGATGCGCGAATGCATCGAGTCTTGTGCTGCACTGGAAGGCTGGTCGAATGACGTCCAGGCCGCCTTCAAGCGCAAGATCGAGTCTCTGCGGCATAACGAGACCTTGTACTCTGTGGCACAGCATCTGCGCAGTGGGCGGCTCCTCTCGGCCATGAGACAGCTCGTTCTCGACCCGGCAGCGCTGGGTATCTTGCCCAGCCGGCTCATCAGGCATCTCGCTTACCAGCTGCATCGCCTGCGTCATGGTGGCTCTAGTCGTAGTCCGGGAGGGCGGTGACATGAAGATGAGGCCTGCGGGCACGGTATTGACCTTCGGCACCTTCGATGTTTTTCACGTTGGTCACCTGCGTATTCTGGAGCGTGCTGCCGCGCTGGGTGCTCGCCTGGTGGTGGGGGTTTCCAGCGATGCGCTGAATATCAGCAAGAAGGGACGGGCGCCGGTCTTTCCCCAAGAGGAGAGACTCCAGCTGGTAGCGGCGTTGCGTTGCGTGGACGCCGTATTTATAGAGGAGTCGCTGGAGCTGAAGCGGCACTATCTGACCGAGTATGGTGCGGATGTGCTGGCGATGGGGGATGACTGGCGAGGGCGCTTCGATGAGTTCGCCGACGTCTGCAGGGTCGTCTATTTCGAGCGCACTCCGGCGGTATCCACCACGGCGATCATCGAGAAGATTCGCCTGTAATGCGCCGATAGGCGTCGAGGCGCGCCAGGCAGCGCTGGGTGGCGTTCCCGTCGGCCCATGTCCCATAGATCGCCTGGCGCATGGACCGATGCCGTGCGCCATGTTCGCGCCAATAGTCCTGACCTGTTTCCAAGGCCTTTGCCAGTTGCTCAAGAAGCTCCGGCAGACTGTTGATGACAGGGCCGAAACGGTACTCGGGGCCCAGCGAGAAGCCCTTGCGAAAGGGGGGCGGTACGTCCAGGAAGAGCGTTGGGCGGTCGAGCAGGAGATAGTCGAAGGCTATCGAAGACCAGTCGCAGATCAGTACGTCGCTTACCAGCAGAATACTTTCCGTATCCGGCCACAGGCTGCTGGGCAGGCACAGTACGTTCGGGTAGCTCCCTAGCGCCTGGCTGCCGCTGTTGAGGTGGGTGCGCAGAAGAACGGTGGCCTGGTGCCTCTGGGCGAAGTCTGACAGCGCTTCGAGGAACTCGGCCTCGTCATGTCCGAATGGAAAGAGACTTCGCCCCCGGGTGTCTTGTGCCCAGGTGGGGGCGAAGAGAATCAGCGTGCCATGCTGGGGTAGGCCGAATCCCTCGCGGAGCTCAGCGTTGTTTTGGCATGGTCGTATCAGCGCATCGGTACGGGCATAGCCGGTGAGCACTACCTGGTCGGGATCAAAGCCGTAGCGCTCGACATAGAGGTTTCGATGCAGGGGGGAGGCTACCCAGATTTCGTCATATCGATGCTGTAGGTGGAAGTCGTCTGCATCGAACCCCTTGAAGGGAATGCCATGCCAGACATCGAAGCATTTCAGACCGCTTCGGCGGTAGGCGGGGAGAAGCACTTCCAGGCTGTGTAGTCCGTGGTCGCTGATGATGGCATGGGCACGTGCCAGCAGCGATGCGGCTGCGAATGCACAGGCCCATTGGCAGCGGATGCCCTGCGCTTTCAGCTCGCGACAATAGGCCCGGTCCATGCTGAGGAAGACTGCGGCGGGGCAGCGCTTGTAGATCGCCAGCAGGTTGCCGTTGAGCTTGTGGCCGTAGAGAACGATGGCGGACTTGCGCAGGAGTGCACGGAGCAGCAGGCCGAGCAGGGCCTGCAGGGCGAAGGCGATCAGCTGGCACCAGTGCGCCGGGCGTTGCTTGTCGATCTTCACCGGTTGTCCTTGGCTGGGGTAATCATCAGTGCGCCCCGGATGCGTTCGCCGAAGCGAGGCCAGGCGAACTGGCGCGAGAATTCGCTGATGGGAGGCGTTGGCATGGGGTGTTCGAGCAGGTCCGTAACCGCTGCGATGAACGCCCTTGTATCGCCAGGAGGCACGAGTCGGCCGCTGTGCTGGCTTACTGCATCAGTCACTCCGCCGGTGGCATAGGCAACAGTTGGCAGGCCATGCGCTGCCGCTTCGATGGCCACCATGCCAAAGCCCTCGGGGTCGCCGGGCAGGTCGCGTACCGGAAAGACGTGCAAGGTGGCGCATTCGTAGGCGCAGGCCAGTTCCGTCGCATCGGTGATCACGCCAAGAAAGCGCAGGTTCTGTCCGATGCCCGCTGCATCGGCTGCGGCCTGGATGCTTTCGCGGCTCTGCACGCTGGCGTGCAGCGACTCGGCAGGGGCGTCGCCGATGACCACCAGCATCGTGTCAGGGGCGCTACGCACGATAGCAGGCAGTGCGTGCTGCACGAACTCGCGAAGACCCTTGCGGGTTGTCAGGCGGCCGATGGACAGCAGGACGCGCGCATTGCCCAGGCCGTGGCGTTGCCGGAAGGCTTGCAGCGACGCCGAGGTTTGCGCTGAGTTCGGAATGTGCACGCCTGGATGCACGATGCGCAGTTTCTCCTCCTCCACGCCCAGCGAGCGGGCCAGGTCTGCAGTGGGCTGGCTGTTGACGAGTACAGTTTCCATTCGCCGGATGGCCGGGTGCCATAGCGCACGGTACAGGGGGTGTTTTACGGCGGCATCCAGGCCGTGCAGATATACGCAGGCGCGGGCGTTGGTCGCGCTAGCCGCCAGCAGGGCGGCAGGGGCCGTCAGGCCGCTACCCGCCAGTACGATGTGCGGCTTCCAGGCGCGAGCGCTGCGCGCCGCCTGCCACGCCGATGCCTGGAGGAAACGCCAGAGTGGCCGTAGTGGTACTTCTGTCAGCTCTACCGCTCCGGGCGCCAGGGCGGCCGAGCCGACGGGAGCGATCACCCGCACCTCTGCCCGGCGCGAGAGTTCATCGGCGATATGCCAGTTCAAGCGTTCCATGCCTCCTACCAGTGGCGGCAGGTTGCGAGTTACCAGCAGGATTCGGGGGCGATTCGGTGTCATCAATTGCCTCGTTTGCTGGCGCGTTGCAGGCTGCTCAACCTTGATCGTTTGCCGGGCTTGCCTCGCCTGTGAGGCGAGGCAAGCAAAAGCAATCCTGGGAGCATGGCTAAAGGGGGAAGTTCGCGGTGCTCAGGCTGCAATGACCCGGGCATTTCTAGGCAGTCGGCCTCGAGTGTCCACTATCAGGCATGCCTGGTGCTGCAGCAGTTCGTAGTCAAACTGGTCGTGGTCGGTGGCCAGTACCACACAGTCGTAGCCCGCAAGGCTTTGTGCAGTCAACGGCACGGACTGCAAGTCGAAGCGATAGTCGCGCTTGCGTGGAAATACCGGCACGTGCGGGTCGCTGTAGTCGATGTGGGCACCCTTGGCTTGCAACAGATCCATGACCTCCACCGCTGGAGATTCGCGGGTGTCGTCGATGTTCTTCTTGTAGGCCAGCCCAAGCACGAGAATGCGGCTGCCCTTGATGGCCCTGCCCTGTTCGTTGAGCGCGTCGGCCACTTTCTGCACCACCCAGTGCGGCATGTAGTGGTTGATCTCGCCGGCCAGTTCGATAAAGCGGGTATTGATGCCGTATTCCTTGGCCTTCCAGGTCAGGTAGAACGGGTCGATGGGAATGCAGTGCCCGCCCAGGCCGGGGCCCGGTCGATAGGGCGTGAAGCCGAAGGGCTTGGTGGCGGCGGCGTGGATGACCTCATGGATGTCGATGCCCATCTTGTCTGCGACGATCTTCATCTCGTTGACCAGGCCGATATTCACCGCGCGGTGGATGTTCTCAAGCAGCTTGGTCATTTCCGCGGTGCGCGTGCTGCTGACCGGAACTAGGGTGCGAATGGCATGCTGGTAGAGTGCCTGGCCAAGCTCCAAGCAGGTTGGCGTCATGCCGCCGATTACCTTGGGAATGTCCTGGGTGCCGTAGTCCGGATTACCCGGGTCTTCACGCTCCGGAGAGAACACCAGCGCGCAGATGTGCCCTGGTACGAAGCCTTTAGCCTCCAGCCGGGGGGCGAGCACCTCGTCCGTGGTGCCGGGCCAGGCGGTGCTCTCTAGGCTGAGCAGCTGGCCGGGACGGAAGTGCGGCAGTATTGCCTCCACCGTGCGGATGACGAAGCTCAGATCCGGTTCGCGGTGATTATCGAGCGGAGTAGGGACGCAGATGATCAGCGCGTCGACTTCATCGGTACGGGCGTAGTCGGTAGTGGCTTCCAGCCCTTGCGCCAAGGCCAGTTGGATGCGCCGTGGCGTCAGCCGCTCGATATAGCTTTGTCCGGCGTTGAGGGTGTCGACCTTCTGGCTATCGATGTCGAAGCCGATGACCTTCATGCCTACTTCGCAAAAGCGCAGAGCTAAGGGGAGGCCTACATAGCCAAGGCCATAGATGCCAATGATCGCGCTCCCTGAGGTAGTTTTTTGTCGCAGTCGGGTTAGTGCTTCGTTCACGGGAGTGCTCGATTTTACGGAGGCTTCGGTCAGGCATGATGCCAGAATGAAAGAAACGGATGCAGCGTGCTCGGTCACGCTTGTGACCTCATCGACCGATTTGCCACAGCTCGGTCGCAGGCAGCTGCGCGGCCCTAAAGCATCAATCGCATCGACAGATCCACCGCCTTCACGTCCTTGGTCAGCGTGCCCAGCGAGATATAGTCCACGCCCGTCTCGGCGATGCTGCGCAGGGTGCTGTCGTTGATCCCTCCGGAGGCCTCCAGTTTGGCGCGGCCGGCGGTCAGGCGCACGGCTTCGCGCATGTCCGCCAGCGACAGTTCGTCGAGCATGACGATATCGGCGCCGGCTGCCAGGGCCTGGCGCAGTTCTTCCAGGTTTTCCACTTCCACCTCCACCGGCTTGCCCGGAGCGATGTGGTGGGCGGCGGCCACGGCCTGGGCGATGCCGCCGCAGGCGGCGATATGGTTTTCCTTGATAAGGAAGGCGTCGTACAGGCCGATGCGGTGGTTGTGGCAGCCGCCGCAGGTCACCGCGTATTTCTGCGCCAGGCGCAGACCGGGCAGCGTCTTGCGAGTGTCCAGCAGCTTCACCGTGGTGCCTTCGACCAGGTCGGCGTAGTGGCGGCAGCGGGTGGCGACGGCCGACAGGGTCTGCAGGAAGTTCAGCGCGCTGCGTTCGCCGCTGAGCAGGGCGCGGGCCGGGCCTTCGAGGCTGAACAGGGTCTGCTCGGCGCTGACCCGGTCGCCGTCCTGCACTTGCCAGTGCACCGCCACGCGCGGGTCGAGCTGGCGGAACACCGCGTCGACCCAGGCCGTGCCGCAGACCACCGCCGCCTCGCGGGTGATGACGCGGGCGCTGGCCAGGCGCTCGGCGGGAATCAGCTGGGCGGTGATGTCGCCGCTGCCGATGTCCTCGGCCAGGGCGCGGCGAACATTGGCCTCGATTTCGGCGGTGAGGTCGGCGAGGGTCAGGTTGGGCATGGTCGGCTCCGGGTCAGGGGTGCGGCGATTATAGGGGCAGCCGACCATCGGTGCAGCGTGCTGGCGTTTCGACAGTTACGCTGTTCTATGCGCCCAGCGGTCGATGGCAGTCGTTGGGCGTGTCGGGGTCGCATTTGTGAGCGGTTTCATGGAAGTGGAAGAATGGGCTTGGTTCGGGGTGCGAGCGCTCTATAATGCCTTTGCTTTTCGATTTTTTGACGCCATTTTATTGATGTTACGGATGACGCTCGGTTGATGCTGTGCAGACCAGATGGCCCAAGTGCGGGCAGTCTGCAGGAGATTGAAATGAAAACCGACGCGAAGGTGGTGCCCCTGAACAAGGCCGCCGCTGCGCAATCGCCAACATCGCCGGTAGGAAGACTGCCCGTGGCGCTGATCCAGGTGCGTGACAAAGCCGCGCAACAGCTCAGGCAGAGCCTGCAGAGTCTGTTCGAGAATGCCGACGACAGCCTCTTCGAGATGGCCGACCGGGCGACCAGCAATGTCGAGCAGAACGCCTTTTTCGAAGCCATGCGCGACTTGCGCCTGAAGCGCAAGAATATCGAGCGCGGTTTCCTGCAGAAGGTCTTCGAGGCCTTCTCCAACCTCAACCAATACGAGATCGGCAAGCCGCAGCCGGCGCTGGACACGGCGTCGTTCGACAGCCTGAGCCTGGTGCAGGATGACGAGCTGGAAGAAACCGTGGCCCTGGATGCCATGGTGGCCAAGGTGATGAGCCGCGACGGCGTCGCCCTCGGGCACCTCACCACGCGCCTCAATGCGGTGATCAGCAAGAAACTCGACGACAAGGGCAACCCGCTCGGGCCAGCCCTGCTCAGTGCCTGCTTCCTCGACGCTTGTAGCAGCCTGGGTGTGGAGATCAAGGTCAAGCTGATAATCCTCAAGCTGTTCGAAAAGTACGTGCTAGGCGGCTGTGATCAGCTTTATGCCGAAGCCAATCAGACCCTGGTGGCGGTCGGCGTACTACCTGAACTCAAGTCCGCGTTGCCGCGGCGGCCGCAACGTGCGGCCGCCTCCGCGCATGCCGCAGGCGAAGAAAGCATTCCGCTGCTGGACGGGGCCGACGAGGGCGTGCGTGAGGTGTTCGCCGCCCTGCAGGAGCTGCTCTCCCAGGTACGAGGCACGGCGATGCCCAGGCGCGCCCAGGTGGCCGATGCGCTGCCGATTTCCAGCAACGACCTGATGCGCCTGCTGTCGCACATGCAGCAGCGCGCGCCGGCGCAGGTCGGCGTCGCCGATTTCGACCTGCGCGATCAGCTCGAACAGCTGCTGGTGCGCGCCAGCGCCAAGAGCGGCAAGGCGCGCGTGGTTGGCGAAGTCGACGAAGACGTGATCAACCTGGTGTCCATGCTATTCGAGTTCATCCTCGACGACCGCACCCTGCCCGACTCGCTCAAGGCGCTGATCGGCCGCCTGCAGATTCCCATGCTCAAGGTCGCGGTGCTGGACAAGACCTTCTTCAGCCGCGGCAGCCACCCGGCACGCCGGCTGCTCAACGAGATCGCCTCGGCGGCCCTGGGTTGGGGCGATCAGGGCGACGCCCAGCGCGACAGCCTGTATCAGAAGATCGAGCAGGTGGTGCAGCGTTTGCTCAACGATTTCGTCGACGATCCGGCGATCTTCTCCGAGTTGCTCGCCGAGTTCATGGCCTTTACCGGCGACGAGCGTCGGCGCAGCGAGCTGCTCGAGCAGCGCACCCGCGATGCCGAGGAAGGCAGCGCCAAGGCCGAGCTGGCCCGCCGTGAGGTGGAGCATGCACTGAACGAGCGGCTGCTGGGCAAGACCCTGCCCGAGGTGGTGGTGCGTTTGCTGCAGGAGGCCTGGAGCAAGGTGTTGATGCTCACCTGCCTCAAGCACGGCGTGCATTCGCCGGAATGGCAGGCCGCTCTGCAGACAATGGACGACCTGGTCTGGAGCGTGGCACCGCACGAAGATCCCGAGGCGCGCCTGCGCCTGCTGGAACTGGTGCCCGGCTTGCTCAAGGCGCTGCGCGAGGGGATGGCCAGCGCGGCCTTCGATCCCTTCTCCACCAGCGAGTTCTTCAGCCAGCTGGAGATGCTGCACGTGCAGGCCTTCCAGCGTTTCAAGCGCGCGGTCGCGGAGGTCGAAGTCGGCGAGGTGCCGAGCACCCAGGCCGACGCCGCTATCGAGGCGCCACTGCTGGAACTGCCGCCGGCCGAGGCGGCCGACGACGTACCGGCGATGGTCGAGGTGGTCGAGGAGATCGTGCTCCTGGCGCCTGGCCAGACCCGCCCGCAGGAGCCGGAGGTGGCGCTGCCGGACGACGACGAGGCGCTGCTGCAGGTGGACAACCTGCGCGTGGGCAGCTGGGTCGAGTTTCAGGAAGACGACGAGCACAAGCTGCGCTGCAAGCTGGCTGCGATCATCAAGCCCACCGGCAAGTTCGTCTTCGTCAACCGCACCGGCATGAAGGTGCTGGAGAAGACCCGCACCGGCCTGGCCGTGGAGTTCCGGCGCAACGCCATTCGCCTGCTCGACGACGCGCTGCTGTTCGACCGCGCCCTGGAGTCGGTGATCGGCAATCTGCGCAAGCTGAAGAACGCCTGAGGCGTTCTGCCGGGCCACTCATGTGGCCCTGGTGATGCTGATGCGGCGTGCGCCGCTGTTGGCCTTCGTCGCGGGCTCCTCAGCCCAACCTACGACTACGAAGCCGCGTGCCCGATTTCCGGGCCGAATCTTTTCCAATCCTTGCGCGCCCTTGGCCGCTGCGGCTGGCTGCTCTAGAGTGGGGCCTCGTTCAGGAGCGCCCCATGCAGCTTGATCCCTCCACCGGCTGGTTCCAGGGCATTGGCCATTGCCCTTCGCCGAATTTCAATGCGCGGCCAAGCGGCGAGGTATCGCTGCTGGTGGTGCATAACATCAGCCTGCCGCCCGGGCAGTTCGGCACCGGCAAGGTGCAGGCGTTCTTCCAGAACCGCCTGCCGCTGGACGAGCATCCCTTCTATGCCGAGATCGCCACGCTGCGGGTCTCCGCGCATTTCTTCATCGAGCGCGACGGTACGCTGACCCAGTTCGTCTCCTGCCTGGATCGCGCCTGGCATGCCGGGCAGTCCTGGTTCGAGGGGCGCGACAACTGCAACGATTTTTCCCTCGGCGTGGAGCTGGAAGGCACCGACGAGCAGCCCTACACCGATGCCCAGTATGCCTGTCTGGGCGAGCTGACGCGCCAGTTGCTGGCCGCCTACCCGGCGCTGTCGGCGCAGCGCATTCGCGGCCACAGCGATATCGCGCCCGGGCGCAAGACCGACCCGGGGCCGGCCTTCGACTGGTCGCGTCTGCACGCCGCGCTCAAGGATTAAAGGAGAAGTACGATGAGTTTTCTGGTGATTCTGCTGGTGCTGTGGGTCGAGAAGTTTTCCGCCTGGCGCCTGCGCATCCAGCAGGACGGCCCCTGGCTGGCCCAGTTGCAGCGGCTGCAGCAGGGCAGCCTGCAGCAGGCGCCCTGGTTGTGCCTGGCGGCGCTGGTGCTGGTGCCGGTGCTGGCGCTGGGCCTGGTGCTGTTGGTACTCGAACCGGTGGCCTACGGCTGGCTGGCGCTGCCGGTGCACCTGCTGGTGCTGATCTACAGCCTGGGACGGGGCGATCTGCTGACCGCGCTGGGGCCGTTTCGCGACGCCTGGCGCCGCGGTGACGGGCAGGCGGCCTACCACGTGGTGGAGCGTGACCTGGCGCTGCAGCCGGAGGAGGGCGCCGAACTCCTGCAGCAGGTGCAGGGGCATCTGCTGTGGCAGGCCTACCAGAGTTTCTTCGCGGTGATCTTCTGGTACCTGTTGCTCGGGCCCATGGCCGCCCTGGCCTATCGCCTGCTGGCGCTCTGCGCCGAACATGCCGAGCAGCCGGCGATGCGCGAACGCGCGGTGCAGCTGCGGCACGCCTTCGACTGGCTGCCGGCGCGGGTACTGGCCTCCAGCTTCGCCCTGGTCGGCAATTTCGTCGCGGTCAGCCGTGCCTTGCTGCACGAGCTGCTCAGCTGGGACATTTCCGCGGCGCAGCTGGTGATCAAGGCCGGGCGGGCCGCCGGGGAAATGCCGGCGCCGGTGCTGGGCGAGGCGGGCGTCGATACCCTGGATCAGCTCTGGCAGCTGCTGATCCGCGCCGCGGTGGTCTGGTACGCCGGCTACGCCCTGTGGGTGCTGCTGGTCTGAGCGCAATCGGCGATCAACGCGGAACCCGAAATCCGCGGCGGTTGCATGGCCCGGATTACGCCGGCGGCTAATCCAGGCGACGGATGGTGGGTCTAATCCCCCAGGGACGGACGCTTAACCTTAAGTTACAGAGATCGGCGTCGATAACGGGTATATAGGAGGCCGTGGTCGATCCTGTTTTCGTGATGTCCGTCTCACTGCCTGCCTGTATAGACGGCGCCTACTCACATACAGATCGGGCTGCACAGGACGCCGTCGTCAGCCCATGAGAGGCTCGGCGGCGGTCCAGGCAACACTCATAACAATAATGGCAACTGGAGACGTCTAGTGAAGACCGTGTTGTATCCGGCCATCGCGCTGATGAATCGCCTCAGCTTCGGCATGAAGTTCAGCCTGATCAGCGTTCTGTTCTTCCTGCCCATGCTGGTCACCAACTTCTACCTGGTGCGTGACTCCTATCGCCAGTTCGTCGGCACCCAGAGCGCACTGGAAAGCCTCGAGTTGCTCGGCGACAGCCTGCAGTTGCGCCGCGATCTGGAGAACCTCAACGACCTGGTGCAGATCAACGCGATGATCGGCCAGTCCGGTCAGGCCGGCGATCTGGAGGGGCGCATCAAGCAGTTGCAGCAGGCGCTCGACGCCGGCCTGCAAGGCCTCGAGCCGGTGGTGCGCGATGCCGAGCAGGCCGCCGAGTTCGTTGCCAAGCGCGACGAGATGCTCGCCGCATTGAAGAGCGCCGAGGCCGAGACCTCGTTGCAGAGCAAGACGGTGATAGTCGAGAAGCTGCTCGGCTCCTCCCAGGTATTCATCAAGCTGGTGGCCAGCCAGGCCGGGCTCAGCCAGGACCCGCAGCGGCAGGTGCGGCAGATCACCGAGCTGATCGCCAACGTCACCCCGCAGGTCACCGATGTGCTCAGCCAGGGCCGGGCCATCGGCTCCTACTCCCTGGGCCAGGGCTTCCTCAACTCCGCGGCCAGCACCAAGTTCGACGACCTGCTGCTGCAACTGGAGAAGCTGCACGCCGAGTACGGCCTCAACCTGCAGGAAGCGCTGGCCGGCAATGTCGCCGCGCAGAACGGCCTGGGCAGCCTGGCCGAGGCCAGCCGGCAGACCCTCAAGGACAGCGCCGTGCTGTTCGAGGATCAGGTGATCATCGCCGACAGCCTGGACACGCCCTGGGCGCAATTCTACGACCAGGTCAGCCAGCAGATGGCCAAGACCCACGCCTTCAACGACGGCCTGCTGGCCTTCCTCGACAGCCAGCTGAGCGAGCGCCTGAACGACAACCGCGCGCAGATGGTGCTGCTGGTGGCGGCCCTGGTAGTGGTGTTCCTGTTGATTCTCTACCTCTACGCCGGCTTCTACGTCTCCACCCGCTCCACCCTGAAGACCCTCGGCCAGGTGATGGAAAAGGTCGCCGCCGGCGACATGACCGTGAGCTTCCAGGCGCAGAGTCACGACGAACTGGGTGAACTGGGCCAGGTGTTCAACCAGACCGTGGTGCGTATTCACGACCTGATCGAGCGGGTCGGCCACACCGTCGGCGAAGTCGAGGGCCAGGCCGACCGCGTCGAGCTGGTGTCCGGCGAGAGCAACCAGGCGGTGGCCGGTCAGCGCGCGCAGATCGAGCAGGTGGCCACCGCGATGAACCAGATGTCCGCCACTGCCCAGGAAGTGGCGCGCAGCGCCGCCGCCGCGGTGGGCAGCGCGCAGAGCGTCAACCAGGAAACGGTCAGCGGCCGCGCCCTGGTCGAGACCCAGGTCGGCGCCATCCAGCGTCTGGCCGGCGAGATCGACCAGTCGGTGGCGGTGATCAACCAGCTGGCCAGCGACAGCGCCTCGATCAGCCAGGTGCTCGACGTGATCAAGGGCATCGCCGAGCAGACCAACCTGCTGGCGCTCAACGCCGCCATCGAGGCGGCGCGTGCCGGCGAGCAGGGCCGCGGCTTCGCCGTGGTGGCCGACGAGGTGCGCAACCTGGCCAAGCGCACCCAGCAGTCCACCGAGGAAATCGAGTCGATGATCGCCAAGCTGCAGGGCGGTGTCGGCGCGGCGGTCAAGGCGATGAACGCCAGCCACCAGATGGCCGATGGCACGGTCAGCGAATCGGCCAAGGTGCAGCAGGCGCTGGAGAACATCCTTGGCGCGGTGGGCTTGATCGTCGACCAGAACCAGCAGATCGCCGCCGCCGCCGAGCAGCAGACCGCGGTGGCCCACGACATCGACCAGAACATCGTCGAGATCAACCACGCCGGTGAACGTACCGCCGCCGGCGCCAGCCAGACCGAGCAGGCCAGTCGCGAGCTGAGCGAGCTGGTCTCGCGGCTCAAGCAACTGATCGGTGCGTTTCGGGTGTAGGGTCGCGTGTGGCAGGTGCTTTAGCGGCGAGCTTTCAGCGGTTGTAGTCGCGGCTAAAGCCTCTCCTACGGATATTCGAGCTAACCCACGACCAGTCTTAGCCCGGACGCAATCCGGGATGGTTTGGCGTCTGAGCCCGGATTCCATTCGGGTTACAACGACAGTGCCCCCCATGGGTGCTGCGGGGCGCCTAGCCTTGCCAGCACGCTGGCTCCTACGGCGTTTTAAGTCCAGCCGAACAATTCGCAGGCATTGCGGCTGCTGGCCGCGGCCAGTTCCTCGGCCGTGATACCGCGCAGCGCCGCCAGCTCGGCGCAGATGTCCGCCAGGTATTCGGGGCTGTTGCGCTGGTTCGGGTGCATGGCCGGGGCCATGTCCGGGGCGTCGGTCTCCAGCACCATGGCCGCCAGCGGCAGTTGCGTGAGCACCTTGCGCAGGCGGTTGGCCTGCGGCCAGGTGGCGGCGCCGCCGAGGCCGAGGCGAAAGCCCAGCTTGAGGTATTCGCGCGCCTCCTCGTAGCTGCCGGCGAAGGCGTGGACGATGCCACCGCGCTTGAGGCGAAAGCGCTTGAGGGTGGCGATGGTCGCCGCATGGGCGCGGCGCACGTGGAGCAGGGCGGGCAGTTCGAACTCGGCGGCGAGCGCCAGCTGCGCCTCGAACAGCGCCTGCTGGCGCTGGCGGTCGAGGCTGTCCAGGTAGTAGTCCAGGCCGAACTCGCCCAGCGCGCAGAGCCGCGGATGGCCGGCCAGGCGCGTCAGCCAGGCGCGCAGTTCGCTCAGGTGTTCGGGCAGGTGCTGCTCCAGATACACCGGGTGCAGGCCGAAGGCGGCGTACAGGCCCTTCTGCGCCTGCACCAGATCCCACAGCCGTTGCCAGTTGGCCTGGTACACGCCGAGCACCACCAGGCGCTCGACGCCCAGGGCGCGGCTGCGCGCCAGCACCTCGGCGCGGTCGGCGTCGAAGTCGGGGAAGTCCAGGTGGGTGTGGGTGTCGATCAGGCGCATGGAGCAAGCATCGGCGATTTGTCCGACAGATGCCAGGCGCGCAGAAATTTGCCAGCCGATTCAATCGTTTAACCCACAGTAACGGTGCAGCAAGCTGTGTATAAGTTGTGCGCCGATGGCGCCGGCGCAGAGCCGGCGTGGCATTGTCTCGGCTGGTCGTTTATTGATCGGCGTGGCTTGATCCTAGGAGCTGCGGGGCGCCTGGTCTGGCCGGCGATCTGTGCTCGATCGCCCGCCAGCGGGCTTCTACCGGCGTCTTCTCCGGGCTCTACAGTCGCGCCTTGAAGCTGCGGTCGATGGCCTCGATGCCGGGGCGGTAGTCGTCCTGCTCCACCGCCTGCAGCGCCCAGGCCAGCACCCGTTCGGCGATGCGCTCGTGCTGCTGGCTCATGGCGTTGACCCGCAGCGGCAGAAAATCCAACAACTGGGTGTCGCCGAAGGTGGCCAGGCGCAGCGCCGGCCAGGCTTGCGGCGCCCGTTCGCGCAGGGCGTCGAGCACCCCTTCGAGCAGTACGTAGGCGGTGGTGAGCAGGGCGTCGGGGGCGCCGGCCTCGGCCAGCAGCGCCTGCATCTGGCGCTGGCCGCTGGCGCGGCTGAACTGCTCGCCGTGCAGCACGCTGATGCGCCCGGCGAACCCTTGCAGCGCCTGGCGAAAGCCGCGTTCGCGGGCTT
>NZ_AVOF01000228.1:0-5433 GCF_000465935.2 Pseudomonas sp. EGD-AK9 | reverse complement strand
CAGGCTGGCATCGAGCCCGACCAGCCAGCGGCCGTCGGCCCAGCGTGCATGCAGGCGGGCCTGCAGGGTCGACAGTGCCAGGCCCAGCGGCTGAGGGTCGAAGTCCGCGGCGGCGATATCCACCAGCTGCAGCCGTTCGCGGGCGGCATGGCGGCGCAGCAGGGCGATCTCGCGGGCGCAGAGCGGGCAGGCGCCGTCGTAGTAGAGGGTGAGTGGCCAGGTGGGATCGCGCATGGGGATGCCTTGTACAGGTTTTGTACAATGTAAGCGCGTCGGGGCCTGGGTTACAATGCCGGCACCTTTTCTGCCGCGATGCCCGAAGCCATGCCTGAACTCGCCGGTGCCCCTCTGCTCGCGTCCAGCGCCCTGAAACAGGAAGAGTTGTTCCCGATCCGCGAAGTCTCGCGCCTGACCGGCGTCAACCCGGTCACCCTGCGGGCCTGGGAACGACGCTACGGATTGATCCAGCCGACCCGCACCGACAGCGGCCATCGCCTCTATTCGCAGGCCGACATCGAGGCGGTGCGCAGCATTCTGGCCTGGATCGAGCGCGGCGTGGCGGTGAGCAAGGTCGGCAAGATCCTGGCCAAGAGCGCCGGCGCCCGCAGCGCGGCGACGCCGGCCTACGAGGAAGTCAGCGCCGGCGAATGGAGCGAGTGGCAGGGGCAGGTCCGTCGCGCCCTCGGCGATTTCGACGAGCTGCGCCTGGAGCGCCTGTACGGCCAGATCTTCTCCTCCTACCCGCTGCCGGTGGTGTTCCAGGACATCCTCATGCCGGTGTGGCAGACCCTGCTGCTGCGCCAGGACGAGTTCGGCCAGTGCAGCGAATGGCTGCTGCTCGACAGCTTCCTGCGCGGACGTTGCCTGCAGCGCCTGCAACTGGGTCGCGGCAGCGTCGAGGAAAGGGTGCTGCTCGCCGCCTTGCCGGGGCATTGTCGCGAGCTGGAGCTGCTGGTCGCCGCGCTGCTGCTGGGCAGCCTCGATATCGGCGTCAGCGTGCTCGGCGTTGGCCAGCCGTTGGCCGAGCTGCCGCTGGTTTGCGAGAAGATGCAGCCGCAGGCGCTGGTGCTGTTCAGCAACCAGCCGCCCAGCGACGAGCTGCCGCGGCAGCTGTCGCGCCTGGCGCTGGCGCTGGACTGCCCGCTGTTGCTGGCCGGCGACAGCGCCGACCTGGCCGAGGAGAGCCTGGCCGGTTCGCCGATTGCCTGCCTGGGCAATGAAGGGCGGCTGATGCAGCGACGTCTGCAGCAGTTTCTCGCCGGTCACCTCGATACCTGATCCCCGTCCGCACGTGCCGCTTATCCCGTCTGCCGGGAGCCGGGCGCGTGAGCGTGCGCGAAAACGCTTGTCGGTGACGAAAATTAGTTGTACAAGAGTTGTACATTATTATCGTGTGTAGGGCTTCCCGTCGCGACTCGCGGCCGCTGAGGCTGCACGGCGGAAGCTCGACCGACTGCGCAATCCGATAGCCAGCCCTCTCCTATCCCCTTCGGCTATCGGATTTTTTCTTCCGCGGCGGCGCTCAGGTGACCGGGTCGCTGCGCCGCTGGCGGTCGCTGTGCTGTTCGAAGAGGTATTGGCGCAGCGTCTGCTCGTCTTCGTCGTGCAGGGTTTGCAGGCTATAGGCGTAGCGGGCCTTGCCGATGCGCCGTACCAGGCGGGCGCGCAACTGCACGCGGCGCTGTTGCGGCAACAGCAGCTGCAGCAGCTGATCCTTGGCCGGGGTGCCGGGATTGTTGTGCTGCACCAGCATGCCGTTGTTCGACAGCTCCACTACCTGCAGGCCACTGGGGCGTTCTCGTCGGTCCAGCAGGGGCAGCGGGGCGGCGAGGGACAGGCGCCATGGACGTTCGCTGACGCCTTGCTCGAAGATCAGCGGTGCGTCCAGCTCCAGGCGCGAACCGCTCTGGCCGTCCTGGATCAGGCGCAAGGGAAAACTCAGGTGTTGATTGTCGCTGTGGGTGTCCAGGCTGAGCTGTTCGTCGCTGCTCAACTGGTTGAGCAGTTCGCGCAATTGTGCGCCGATGGCCAGGCGCCGTGTTTGCGCTTCACTGGGGCGGCGTTTGCGGGGTTGTGGCGAGCTGAGTTGCTGGATGAAATCCAACTCGGCTTGGGTCAGCAGCGGGTCGCTTTGCATGGCGGATACTACCTAGAGTCCAGCACCTTCAGACCGCGTCCCGCAGCGAGAGTTGTGTGCGTTCGTCAGTTATCCAGGCGTGCCCTGAGTTCGGCCAGCTCCGCCTCCAGCGCTTTGACGCGCTGCTGGGCCTCGACCTGCTCGGTGACGTCCTTCTGGATACCTATATAGTAGGTCAGCTGGTCGCCTTCGTTGAAAACCGGAGTGATCGACAGCTCGTTCCAGAAGGCGCTGCCGTCCTTGCGGTAGTTGCGGATGATCTGCCGGCACGGCTGCTGCGTCTTGACCGCCTGGCGAATGGCGTCCAGGCCGGGCTGGTCGCGGTCGTTGCCCTGCAGGAAGCGGCAATCCTGGTAGAGAATGTCTTCGCTGGCGTAGCCGGTGAGGCGCTCGAAGG
Organism: Pseudomonas sp. EGD-AK9; assembly: GCF_000465935.2. Taxonomy (NCBI): domain Bacteria; kingdom Pseudomonadati; phylum Pseudomonadota; class Gammaproteobacteria; order Pseudomonadales; family Pseudomonadaceae; genus Pseudomonas; species Pseudomonas sp. EGD-AK9. The sequence continues at coordinate 2,899 of NZ_AVOF01000228.1, read as the reverse complement.
CCGGGTTGGCGTAGATCAGGATGTTGTCGTCACCCTCCTGCTCGGCCACCACGATGCCGTCGTTGGAGGCGTCGATTACCAGTTGCAGCAGTTTGGCGTTGATCATGGGCGCGGTTCCGCAGGGTATGTGCGCTGCATTCTAAAACATCGGGTCGGGCTGTCCACTTGCGGCATAATGCGCCGCCTTTGCCACTGTTTCAGGAGTTGTCATGAAAGTCGCCATCCTCTCGGGGTCGGTCTACGGCACCGCCGAAGAAGTTGCCCGCCACGCCGAGCGCCTGCTCCAGGCCGCCGGGCTGGAGGCCTGGCACAAGCCGAACCTGAGCCTGGAAGAGCTGCTGGCCTTCGGCCCCGAGGCCTTTCTCACCGTGACCTCCACCACCGGCATGGGCGAGCTGCCGGACAACCTGCTGCCGCTGTACGGCGCCATTCGCGATCGCCTGCCGGCCTGGCAGGGGCTGCCCGGCGCGGTGCTGGCGCTGGGGGATTCCAGCTACGACAGCTTCTGCGGCGGCGGCGAGCTGGTGCGCGAGCTGTACGCCGAGCTGGGCCTGCGCGAAGTGGTGGAGATGCTGCGCCTGGACGCCAGCGAGACGGTCACCCCGGAACGCGACGCCGAGCCCTGGTTGCAGGCCTTCGCCGCCGCGCTGCAGGGCTGACCCCGCAGGCGGCCTACGGCGCCGGGGACTCGTCCAGCAGCTATAGCCAGGCCTGCGCCGCGCGTGACAGGTAGGCGTCGCGCCGCCAGATAAAGGCGATATCCCAGCGCAGATCCGACTCCAGCAATGGCCGGCGCACCACGCCCGGCCGTTCCAGCGCGGCGAGAAAGTCCGCCTGGCCGCTGCGGCCGCCTTCCTGCGGGGGGGCAGGCCGCGCCGCTGCTGATCGCCCTGCTCTAAGGCCCCGTTGTCGTTGATTTGCCGTGGAAGCAGCTTGAGCCGCGATACTCGCGGATAAATCCGCTCCTACAAAACCGCGTGCCCTGTCGACGCAGAATGGCGCATCGCCTTCCATAAGAGCGGCGAATGACGCCTTATCGCGGCCCGTACGCTCGGGTCATTGACCCGCAGGGTCAGCAGCTTGGCTGCCAGGGCAACTATCGCGGGGCCCACGCACGGCTAGACTGCGGACACCGCCGAACCACAACAAGATCGAGGTGACCGCCGTGAACGCTCCGCTGAATCTGCCCGACGTGAAGAACCAGGTATCCGCCGCCGAATGGCAGACCCGCGTCGACCTGGCCGCCTGCTACCGACTGATCGCCCTGTACGGCTGGGACGACCTGATCTTCACCCACATCTCGGCCAAGGTGCCGGGCACCGAGGACTTCCTGATCAACCCCTACGGCCTGATGTTCGACGAGATCAGCGCCTCCAGCCTGGTCAAGGTCGACCTGGCCGGCAACAAGCTGATGGACAGCCCCTTCGACATCAACCCGGCCGGCTACACCATCCACAGCGCCGTGCACGAGGTGCGCCACGACGTCGGCTGCGTGCTGCATATCCATACCGCCGCCGGCATCGCCGTGTCGGCGCAGCAGCAGGGCCTGCTGCCGCTGTCGCAGCAGTCGCTGTTCGTCCTTTCCAGCCTGGCCTACCACGGCTACGAGGGCGTGGCGCTGAACCATGACGAGAAGGCACGGCTGCAGGCCGACCTGGGCGAGAAGAACTTCATGATCCTGCCCAACCACGGCCTGCTCACCGCCTTCGGCAGCATCGCCGACGCCTTCCTCGGCATGTTCACCCTGCAGCGCGCCTGCGAGATCCAGGTCATGGCGCAGAGCGGTGGCGGCGAGCTGATCCATATCCCGCAGCAGATTCTCGACGGCGCCCGGGCGATGCTCGCCGGGGTGATGAAGAGCTCGCAGGGCATGGGCGGCGCGCTGCCCTGGCCGGCGCTGCTGCGCAAGCTCGACCGCTGCAACCCGGGCTACGCGCAGTGACGGCGTTGCCCGGCATCGCCCTGGACGCCTGGCGCGCCCAGGGGCAGGAGCTGCGTTTCGGCCCGCACGCGATTCGCTACTGGACGGCGGGCGAAGCGGCAGCCGAGCCGCTGCTGCTGATCCACGGGTTTCCCACCGCCAGCTGGGACTGGCACCGCCTGTGGCAGCCGCTGGCGCAGCAGTACCGGCTGATCGCCTGCGACATGCTCGGCTTCGGCTACTCGGCCAAGCCGCGCGGCCATGCCTACAGCCTGCTGGAGCAGGCCGACCTGCAGCAGGCGCTGCTGGCCCACCTGGGCGAGACGCGCCCGCTGCATGTGCTGGCCCACGACTACGGCGACAGCGTGGCCCAGGAGCTGCTGGCCCGCCATCAGGACGGGCGCATCCAACTGGCCAGCTGCGTGTTCCTCAACGGTGGCCTGTTTCCCGAGACCCACTATCCGGTGCTGACCCAGAAACTGCTGCTCGGCCCGCTGGGGCCGCTGCTCGGCCGGTTGTTCTCGCGGCGCACCCTGGCACAGAACTTCGCCAAGGTGTTCGGTCCGCATACGCCGCCCAGCGAGGCCGAGCTGGACGCCTTCTGGGCGCTGATCGCACATAACGACGGGCCCAAGGTGATGCACCGGCTGATCCGCTACATCCTCGATCGCCGCGCCAACCGCGCACGCTGGGTGGCGGCCATGCAGGGAACCACGGTGCCCATGCGGGTGATCGACGGTGCGGTCGATCCGATCTCCGGCGCGCATATGGTGGCGCGCTACCGCGAGCTGATCGAGCAGCCCGACACGGTGCTGCTCGACGGCATCGGCCACTATCCGCAAACCGAGGCGGCGGATCTGGTGCTCGCCCATTACCTCGAGTTTCGCCAACGGCTGGAGACCGCAGCATGCAGCGCCGCACCCTGTTGAAAGGTGCCGCCGTCGGCAGCGTGGCGGCCCTCGGCGCTGGTTTCTGGGC
>NZ_AVOF01000227.1:0-5434 GCF_000465935.2 Pseudomonas sp. EGD-AK9 | reverse complement strand
ACCGGCGTGCGCCTGCGCCAGCTGCCGTTGCCGGCGCAGATCAAGGCCTGACGTCCGATACTGGAAACACGAACGCCCGGGGTAATCCCGGGCGTTTGCGTTTATGGGGCTGGTTATCCCGGATTGCATCCGGGCTACGGCGGTAGCGCGAATCAAGCGGAACGCCGCCCATTCGCTCCTGCAGGTTGGATCCGTAGGGTGGGCCGGGCGGCAAGAGCGTGTCGGGTGGACAACGCGAAGCTTGTCCACCTGTTTGATGGCGGCTCAGGATGCGTTCAGCCTGGTCGCCGTTTCGAGCTCGCTGGCGTCTTGCGGCGTCGGCACATGGATCGCCGCCTGGCGATGCTTGAGCATGCCGCCATCGCGCTGGTTCAGCGCTGCGGTCATTTCGGCGAGGATCGCCGTGGCCACGCTTTCCGGGGTGTCGCCGCCGATATCCAGGCCGATGGGGTAGTGCAGACGCTCCAGCGCCGGCAGACGCCTGGTGTGCTGGCGAATTTCTTCCAGCAGGCGTTCGGTGCGCTCGCGCGGCCCTAGCTGACCGATATAGACCGGCGCGCCCTGCAACACAGCGCCCAGCCAGTGGCGGTCCTGGCTGTAGCTGTGGCTCATCACCGCCACCAGCGCGCCGTCGGTCAGGTGGTGCAGGGCGTAGGGCGAGCCGGTGTCGACCTGCAGCACCGCGTCGGCCTCGGCAAAGCGCTCGGCGCGGGCGAAATGGGCGCGGCCGTCGATCACCGTGACGTGCCAATCCAGCAGCTTGGCCATATGCACCAGCGGCTGCGCATCGTGGCCGGCGCCGAAGACCACCAGGCGCCGTTGCGGCGCCAGGTATTCGCAGAACACCTCGATCTCGCCGCGTGCATCGCGGTAAGTACGCAGCGAAGAGCGGCCTCGAGCCAGGGTCTCGGCCAGATCGGCGCGCACCCGGGCGTCCAGCGCCGGATCGAGCAGGCGCGCGCTGTCGGCGTGAGCCGGATGCAGCAACAGGCGTTCGCCAACCCTGACGCGGGCGTTGCGGTAGCTGGCGATCACCGTGGCCACGGCGCCGGCCTGGCCGCTTTCGCGCACCCGGCGCAGCAGGCCGAGCTGCGCCAAGGGTCTTTCGCCGCTATGGCGCTCGAGCAGCACGTGCACGGTGCCGTTGCAGCCGAGGCCGAAGGTCAGCGCGGCGTCCTGGTCGTCGTCATCGTCCTGGGTGGCGGTGCTGTAGCGGCGGATCACCGGCTCGCCGCCGTCGGTCAGCCACCAGGCCTTCTTCGCCACCTCGGACTCCAGGCAGCCGCCGCTGATGGTGCCCACGGTACTGCCGTAGAGCGGAATCAGCATGCGTGCACCGGGGCGGCGATAGGCCGAGCCCTCGACCTTGACCACCGTGGCGAGCACGGCCTGGCCGCCGTCGCGCTCGACGGCGGCGATGGCGCCGAGCAGGGCGCTGGTTCCCGACAGCATTGGCTTCTCTCCCAGGCAGGTTCGGCGGGGCGCTGCGGCGCGCCGCCCAGGCTGCCAATGTCGCGCAGGCCAGTTACGAAGGGTTAGGCCGATCCTGCTGGATCATTGCCCGATCCTGCCGCTCCGAGCTGAAAGCGCTCGGCCAGCTGGCCGATGGCGGCGCGCTCGCTGCGGATAAAGTCGAGAAAGGCCTGGGCCACCGGCGACAGGCGCCGGCCACGGTTGTTCACCGCGCACCAGCTGCGGTACAGCGGCAGCTCGGCCACCGCCAGCTCGCGCAGCAGGCGGTGGCGCAACTCCAGATGCACCGCGTGGCGCGGCAGCAGGGCCAGGCCGAGGCCGGCGATCACCGCCTCGCGCTGGGCGTCCAGCGAGCCGATCTCCAGGGTCTGGGGAAAGTGCGCGCGCTTCTGGTGGCAGTATTCCTCGCAGGCGCGGCGGGGTGCCCGAGCCGCTTTCGCGGATCAGCAGCGGATAGGCGGTGAGGTCCTGCAGTTGGAGGTCGTCTCGTGCGCAGAGCGGATGATCCGGCGGCGCCACCGCGATGATGGGGTTGTTGAGAAACGGCAGAAAATCCAGCGCCATGTCCTGCGGCACCTGGCTCATGATCAGCAGGTCGTCGCGGCTCAGGCTCAGGCGGCGCACCGCCAGGGCATGGTTGACCACCGTGAGATTCAGGCTGACTTCGGGATACTGGCGGCGAAAAGCGGCGAACAGGTGGGGAATGAAGTACTTGGCGCTGGACTCCACGCACAGGTTGAGCTGCCCCTGCAGCGAGCCCTGCAGGTCCGACAGCTGCATGTCCAGGCTCTCCAGGCGGCCGAAGATGTCGCTGCCGGCGCGCTTGAGCGCCTCGGCCGCCTCGGTCAGGTAGAGCTTCTTGCCGACGTATTCGAACAGCGGCTGGCCGACCAGCTCCTCCAGCTGGCGAATCTGCAGGCTCACCGCCGGCTGGGTCAGTGCCATCTCGTCGGCGGCGCGGCTGTACGAGCCGTGGTCGCACACGGCACGGAACACCTGGAGTTGGCGCAGGGTCATGCGCAGCAGGGTTTTACGCACGCTTTGCTCCTCGCTGGATCAGTACATAAGTAATTACTTATGCCTGATCAAATAATTATTGATTTTGGTTAATTCGTACAGCCAGCTAGGGTAACTGGGCGTTCGCCGTATTGGCCGCCGCGACCCTGACAGCTCTGCGCTGAGGATTCCAACCGTGATCAAGAAAATCCTGATCGCCAACCGTGGTGAGATTGCCGTCCGCATCGTGCGCGCCTGCGCCGAAATGGGCATTCGCTCGGTGGCCATCTATTCCGAGGCCGATCGCCACGCGCTGCACGTCAAGCGCGCGGACGAGGCGCACAGCGTCGGCGACGACCCGCTGGCCGGCTACCTGAACCCGCGCAAGCTGGTCAACCTGGCGGTGGAGACCGGCTGCGACGCCCTTCATCCGGGCTACGGTTTCCTCTCCGAGAACGCCGAGCTGGCGGAGATCTGCGCCGAGCGCGGGGTCAAGTTCATCGGCCCCTCGGCCGAGGTGATTCGCCGCATGGGCGACAAGACCGAGGCGCGGCGCAGCATGATCAAGGCCGGCGTGCCGGTCACCCCGGGCACCGAAGGCAACGTCGCCGATCTGGCCGAAGCGCTGCGCGAAGCCGAGCGCATCGGCTACCCGGTGATGCTCAAGGCCACCAGCGGCGGCGGCGGCCGCGGCATTCGCCGCTGCAACTCGCGCGAGGAGCTGGAGCAGGCCTACCCGCGGGTGATCTCCGAGGCCACCAAGGCCTTCGGCAGCGCCGAAGTCTTCCTGGAAAAGTGCATCGTCAATCCCAAGCATATCGAGGCGCAGATACTTGCCGACAGTCTCGGCAACACCGTGCACCTGTACGAGCGCGACTGCTCGATCCAGCGCCGCAACCAGAAGCTGATCGAGATCGCCCCCAGCCCGCAGCTGACCCCCGAGCAGCGCGCCTATATCGGCGACCTGGCGGTGCGCGCGGCGCAGGCGGTGGGCTACGAGAACGCCGGTACCGTGGAGTTCCTGCTCGCCGAGGGCGAGGTGTACTTCATGGAGATGAACACCCGGGTGCAGGTGGAGCACACCATCACCGAGGAAATTACCGGCATCGACATCGTCCGCGAACAGATTCGCATCGCCAGCGGCTTGCCGCTCTCGGTCAAGCAGGACGACATCATCCACCGCGGCTTTGCCCTGCAGTTTCGCATCAACGCCGAGGACCCGAAGAACAACTTCCTGCCGTCCTTCGGCAAGATCACCCGCTACTACGCCCCCGGCGGCCCCGGCGTGCGCACCGACACGGCGATCTACACCGGCTACACCATTCCGCCTTACTACGACTCGATGTGCCTGAAGCTGGTCGTCTGGGCGCTGACCTGGGAAGAGGCGATGGACCGCGGCCTGCGCGCGCTGGACGACATGCGCGTGCAGGGCGTGCGCACCACCGCGCCCTATTACCAGGAAATCCTGCGCAACCCGGAGTTCCGCAGCGCCGAGTTCAACACCAGCTTCGTCGAGAGCCATCCGGAGCTGACCCAGTATTCGATCAAGCGCAACCCGTCGCACCTGGCCATCGCCATCGCCACCGCCATCGCGGCCCACGCCGGCCTGTAGGGGAAGGATTCAGAACATGAGCAAAAAGATCTCGATCACCGATACCATCCTACGCGACGCCCACCAGTCGCTGCTGGCCACCCGCATGCGCACCGAGGACATGCTGCCGATCTGCGACAAGCTCGACCGCGTCGGCTACTGGTCGCTGGAAGTCTGGGGCGGCGCCACCTTCGACGCCTGCGTGCGCTTCCTCAAGGAAGACCCCTGGGAGCGCCTGCGCCAGCTCAAGGCGGCGCTGCCCAATACCCGCCTGCAGATGCTCCTGCGCGGGCAGAACCTGCTCGGCTACCGGCACTACAGCGATGACGTGGTGCGCGCCTTCGTCGCCAAGGCCGCGGTCAACGGCATCGATGTGTTCCGCATCTTCGATGCGATGAACGACGTGCGTAACCTGCGCGTGTCCATCGAGGCGGTGAAGGCCGCCGGCAAGCATGCCCAGGGTACCATCGCCTACACCACCAGCCCGGTGCACACCATCGACGCCTTCGTCGAGCAGGCCAAGCAGATGGCCGCCATGGGCGTGGATTCCATCGCCATCAAGGACATGGCCGGCCTGCTCACCCCCTACGCTACCGGCGATCTGGTCAAGGCGCTGAAAGACGCCCTGCCGCTGGAGGTGGTGGTGCACTCGCACGATACCGCCGGCGTGGCCAGCATGTGCCAGCTCAAGGCCGTGGAGAACGGCGCCGACCGCATCGACACCGCCATCTCCAGCATGGCCTGGGGCACCAGCCACCCGGGTACCGAGTCGATGGTCGCAGCGCTGCGTGGCACGCCCTATGACACCGGCCTGGATCTGGAATTGATCCAGGAGATCGGCCTGTACTTCCATGCCGTGCGCAAGAAGTACCACCAGTTCGAGAGCGAGTTCACCGGCGTCGATACCCGCGTGCAGGTCAATCAGGTGCCGGGCGGGATGATTTCCAACCTGGCCAACCAGCTGAAGGAGCAGGGTGCGCTCAATCGCATGGGCGAGGTGCTGGAGGAGATTCCGCGGGTGCGTGCCGACCTCGGCTACCCGCCGCTGGTGACGCCGACCTCGCAGATCGTCGGCACCCAGGCCTTCTTCAACGTGCTCGCCGGCGAGCGCTACAAGACCATCACCAACGAGGTGAAGCTGTACCTGCAGGGGCGTTACGGCAAGGCGCCGGGCAAGGTCAATGACGAGCTGCGCAAGCGCGCCATCGGTAACGAAGAAGTCATCGACGTGCGCCCGGCCGACCTGCTCAAGCCGGAGATGGCCAAGCTGCGCGAGGAGATCGGTAGCCTGGCCAAGTGCGAGGAGGACGTGCTGACCTTCGCCATGTTCCCCGACATCGGCCGCAAGTTCCTCGAGGAGCGTGCCGCCGGCAC
>NZ_AVOF01000226.1:0-5437 GCF_000465935.2 Pseudomonas sp. EGD-AK9 | reverse complement strand
GCGGTTTCGCCGTGGTCACCAGCCGCTGCAGCCTGGAGCTGATCCACAAGGCGGTGCGCGCCGGCTTCGCCAGCCTGGTCAGCCTCTCGGCGCCCACCGACCTGTGCGTGCGCTGGGCGCGCCAGCACCGCCTCAACCTGATCCACCTGCCGCACCATAGCGCGCCGAGGGTCTACAGTCCGGCGCCGTCCTGAGACCAACGGCACGCCCACCCGCCCTGCAGCATCTAGACTTGCGCTTCCGGGCGCTGCCTGCCCGGCCATCCACAAGGCACGAGAGGAATCGCCATGAGTATCTTCGCCTTTGTCAAAGAAGCCGGGGTCAAGCTGTGGGAGTCGCTGGTGGGTCAGGAGGCGCAGGCCGCCGAATCGCTCAAGGAGCACGTGGCCAAGGTCGGCCTGGGCAATCCGAATATCGAGGTCAGCGTCGAGGGCGACAAGGTAACCGCCCGCGGCGAGGTGGCCAGCCAGGAAGAGAAGGAGAAGATCCTCCTGGTCCTGGGCAACGTCGCCGGGGTCGGCGAGGTGGATGACCAGATCGGCGTCGTCACGCCGGCGCTGGCGGCGCGCTTCGTCACGGTGAAGAAGGGCGACACCCTGAGCGCCATCGCCAAGATCGAATACGGCAACGCCAATGCCTATATGAAGATCTTCGAGGCCAACAAACCGATGCTCGGCCACCCGGACAAGATCTATCCGGGGCAGGTATTGCGCATTCCCGAATAAACACGCCTCCCCTGCAGGGGACGGTCAGCCGGCGCCTACGACAAGCGCATCCCGGCTAGCCCCTGCAACAGCGCCCGATAATCCTCCACCGCGGCGAACTCCTCGGTGTCCTTGGGCCCGGCCTGGCTGTCCGGCTGGCGTACGGCGAGCAGCTGGGCGACGCCGAAGCGCCCGGCGCTGCGCAGGATCGGCAGGCTGTCGTCGATGAACAGGCTGCGCGCCGGGTCGAACTCGACGTCCTGGCGCAGGGCGAACCAGAACTGCTGGTCCTCCTTGGGAAAGCCGTAGTCGTGGGAGCTGATCAGGCGTTCGAACCAGGGCGCCAGCTCCACGCGTTCGAGCTTCAGCGACAGCGAATCGCGATGCGCGTTGGTGATCAGCACCACGCGCTTGCCGGCCTCGCGCAGGGCACGCAGAAACAGCTCGGCATCTGGACGCAGGGCGATCAGGTGAGCGACCTCGCGCTTGAGATCGCGGATCGAGAGGTTCAGCTCGCGGCTCCAGAAATCCGTGCAGTACCAGTTCAGCGTGCCGGCGTGCTGGCGAAACAGTGGCAGCAGCTCGGCCTCGGCCAGCGCCAGGCTGAGGCCGTGGTGCTCGGCGTAGCGCTGCGGCAGGTGCTTGAGCCAGAAGTGGTTGTCGAAGTGCAGGTCGAGCAGGGTGCCGTCCATATCCAGCAGGACGGTGTCGATCTGGTGCCAGGGCAGTGGAAGCATGGGGACGTCTTGCGCTCGAAGGTCGTGAATCTGCCGGCCTGCGTCGCGAACGTGCAATCTGCGCCGGGGATAATCGGAAAAGCCGCGGTATGATAACCCGCCAGGTCACGCCAAGGAGTCGTCCCATGCGTCAGAAGCCCACGGTACTCGCCCGTGAAATAGTCGCCAGCAGCCGCCTGTTCCGCGTCGAGGAGCTGCAGCTGCGCTTTTCCAATGGCGTCGAGCGGACCTACGAGCGTCTGGTGGGCAAGGGCGTCGGCTACGGCGCGGTGATGGTGGTGGCGATGCTCGATGCCGAGCATGCGGTGTTGGTCGAGGAATACTGCGGCGGCACCGACGACTACCAGCTGTCGCTGCCCAAGGGCCTGATCGAGCCGGGCGAGGACGTGCTGGTGGCGGCCAACCGCGAGCTCAAGGAGGAGGCGGGTTTTGGGGCGCACGAGCTGGAATACATCACCGAGCTGAGCCTGTCGCCGGGCTATATGAGCCAGAAGATCCAGGTGGTGCTGGCGCGCGACCTGTACGAGGAGCGCCTGCCGGGCGACGAGCCGGAGCCGATGCGGGTCGACCGGATCAACCTGCGCGAGCTGTCCAGCCTGGCCCAGCACGCCCAGTTCAGCGAGGGCCGCGCCCTGGCCGCGCTGTACCTGGTGCGCGACCTGCTGAGTCAGCGTGGGGAGTTCGTGCAGTGAGTCATCCCTATATTTCCCAGGTGATCGAACTGGTACGCGCCGCCGGCGCGGCGACCCTGCCGTACTGGCGCAGCGACGTGGCGGTGACGGAGAAGGCCGATGCCTCGCCGGTCACCGCCGCCGACCTGGCCGCCCACCATATCCTGCTCGATGGCCTGCGCGCGCTGGCACCGGCGGTGCCGGTGCTGTCCGAGGAGGCCGCCGACATTCCCCTGGCCGAGCGCGCCGCCTGGACGCGCTGGTGGCTGGTCGACCCGCTCGATGGCACCAAGGAATTTATCGCCGGCTCCGAGGAGTTCACCGTCAATGTCGCGCTGATCGAGCACGGCCGCGTGGTGTTCGGCGTGGTCGGCATTCCGGCCAATGGGCGCTGCTATTACGGTGGCGCTGGTCTGGGTGCCTGGCGCAGCGAAGTGCCGGGTGACGAGCAGCCGATCGGCGTGCGTCTGGCGCCGGCGCAGGGCTTTACCCTGGTGGCCAGCAAGCGCCATTCGAGCTCGGCCCAGGAGCGCCTGCTCGGCGGCCTGGCCGCGCGCTTCGGCGAGCCGGCGCTGGCCAATATCGGCAGCTCGCTGAAATTCTGCCTGCTGGCCGAGGGCAATGCCGACTGCTACCCGCGCCTGGCGCCCACCTCGCAGTGGGACACCGCGGCGGCGCAGGGCGTGCTGGAAGGGGCGGGCGGCGAAGTGCTGGATCTGGCCGGCGCGCCGCTGGCTTACCAGGCGCGCGAATCCTTTCTCAATCCGTCGTTCCTGGCCTTGCCGGCCGCCGCCGAATGGCGTGGCGAGCTGATCGAGCTGGCGCGCGGGTTGGCATAAAACCAGCGGGAGGGGCTTCAGCGGCGATTGTCGCGGCTGAAACCCCTCCCACAGCGCATCACACTCAATCGAGCATATCGCGGTAGCGCTCGTCCTTCTTGAACACCAGCGGCTGGTCGAAGCCGGGCACCTTCACTTCTTCGGTGGTGATGGAGATCGCCTGGTCGTCGATCATGTCGTTGCCGAAGTTGTAGATGATGTTCAATTGGCCCAGCAGCGCCTGGCTATCGTAGGCCGCGGCCGCGGTGCGGGTGGCTTCGCGGCGGGCCAGGTAGGCGTCGAAGGCGGCCTGGCCGTGGCGCTTGCGCAGCATGCGCTCGACCACGTGCGGGGCCAGCACCAGGGCGCTGGCGTTGTTGCCGCCGAAGCCCTTGGAGTTGATAAAGGCCACGTCCATTGCCTGCTCACCCAGCTTGCGATCGACGGTGGACAGGCTCAGGTGCTGCTGGTGCACGTCGCCGGCCACCGCGTCGATGGTCTTCAGGCCGGGCAGGATGCCGTACTTGAAGGCGCCGAGGGCGGCGATCACCTGGTCGCCGCTGGCGGTGGCCAGGGAATGGCCGACGAAGGCCTTGACCGCGGTGATCGGCCACTGCTCGATGCCGAAGGCGCTGGCGACGCGGTCGAGAATCTCCGACTCGGTGACCCGGTTGGCCGGGGTGCTGGAGCCGTGGGCGTGGACGAAGCTGCGGCTGCGCACGGCGTCCAGGCCGAGCAGCTGCACGGCGCTGGCCACGGCCTTGGCCACGGTCAGGTAGTTACCCGGGCCGGGGGCGGAGATGGATTTCTTGAAGCCGTCGGCGTTGATGAACACGTCCGGCACCGCGCCGTGGATGTCGGCGCCCAGCTCCAGGGCCAGCTCGTCGTCCATCAGCACCACGAACTGGCAGGCCTCGGCCAGGGTGAAGCCGCAGTTGTCGCCGAACGGGCGGCTGGCGCGGCGGAAGTCGACATCCTGCTTGCCCTCGATCTGGCGCAGGCCTTCCTCGGTGGCCAGCGCGCCCATGGCGCCGTAGCCCTCGATGCACTCCTGGTTGATCGGCGCCTCGCTGCTGCCGACGATGACCACCCGCGCCTTGCCGGCGGCGATCTGCTCGATGCCCTTCTGCAGGTTGTAGAGGAAGGTGGCGCAGGCGCCGGTGATGCTGCCGGTGGTGCCGACGCTGCCGAGCACGTAGGCGTTGATGAAGTCGGCCGGCATGGTGTTGAGGCCCAGGGCCAGCTGCTTGGCGGTGACCCGGCCGCCTTTCAGGCGCGACTGCATCATGCCGCCGAAGCCGTTCTCGTCGAGCTGGCTCATGATGCAGCTGGCGAACACGGCAATCTCGTCCGGCGCCACGTGCTGGACGATGCGCTGCCAGTCGATGCCCACCGAGCGCAGCGCGTCGGTGACGCCGACCACGGTCATGGCCAGGCCGCGCGGGTGGAAGCGCGAGTTGTACAACTCGCTCGGTTCGAAGCCGGTGGGCAGCTGGCCGGCGGACTTCACCGCCAGCGGGCGGTAGCTGTCGACCTTGAACTCGCAGCTGTCGTGCAGGGTGACCTGCACCTCGCTGGCGTTGAGCTCCTGCACCGACCAGTTGGCCGGCAGCGGTTCGGGCAGCTGCTTGCGCAGGGTGAGGAAGCTGAGGCTGCCGCTGTGGCCGGGGGCCAGGCCGATGCTCTTCTGCCAGTGGGCGGCGTCCGGGTCGAGATGCTGCTTCTCGATGCGGCGCACCAGGGTGCCGGCGAGAATCTGCTCGGCGTAGCGGCTCTCGATTTCCCCCAGGCTTAGCGGCTGGCTGTCCTGATCGCGGTACTGGCCGTCGACCACGCGCACCAGTTTCATCATCTGCGCCAGCCCGGCCAGCGTCTCCTGGCGCGCGCGCGCGTCCAGGGTCTCGATCACGGTGCGGCGAAAGCCATGGTGGAAGGAGCTGCGCCCGGCTGCGTTGTACCCCCCAAAACCCACGATCACAGGTAAGCGCGACATAACTCAAAAGCTCCTGAACTGGGCCAGCGCGACGCCGAGCCGGCGCCTTGCGGCGCGGGCGCGGATCCCAAAGCGGTGGCGTATGCAAAGATTCGGCTGCCTATCCTGACGTGGATCATGACTGTCGAGTCACTCATCCGACCAATGTCGTGGCGAGCGAAAAGCATGCCGCGGGCAGGACAGCTCGTCGTGGGCGTCGTTAATCCCAGGGGCGGGTCCGGGGGGCGCCGCGCGCAGCAAGGGTTTTCCAGGTGGATGCGCACTAACAACAAGCCCGCCGGATGGCGGGCTCGTTCGCTGCTGGTCGCATCAGGCCTGGTAGCTGATATGACCGTCGACCAGGGTGTAGCGCACCGCGCCGGGCAGGCAATGGTCGATAAAGGGGCAGTTGCCGCCCTTGGAGTACCAGCGTTCGCCGGCCAGGGTGGAGGCCTGCGGATCGAACAGCACCAGGTCGGCTGCGGCGCCGACGGCCAGACGACCGGCCGGCAGGCGCAGCGCGTCGGCCGGGCCG
>NZ_AVOF01000225.1:0-5455 GCF_000465935.2 Pseudomonas sp. EGD-AK9 | reverse complement strand
AGGGCGTCGGCCAGTTGCTCGGCCGCGGCGTGGCTGCGGGCGCCGACGCCCGGCGGCAGGTCGAGATCAGAGATCGCCATACCAGCTCCTCCCGTCGCGAGTGATCAGCGCCACCGAGGCCATCGGCCCCCAGCTGCCGGCGGTATAGGGCTTCGGCGCCTCGCCGAGCTGCTTCCAGCCGGCGATCAGCTGGTCGCACCACTGCCAGGCGTACTCGATCTCGTCCTTGCGCACGAACAGGTTCTGGTTGCCGCGCATCACCTCCAGCAGCAGCCGCTCGTAGGCATCGGGGATGCGCGCGCTGCGGTAGGTGTCGGAGAAGCTCAGTTGCAGCGGGCCGCTGCGCAGCTGCATGCCCTTGTCCAGGCCCTGGTCCTTGGTCAGCACCTGCAGGGCGATGCCCTCGTCCGGCTGCAGGCGGATGATCAGCTTGTTGCCGATCAGCTGGCGCTGCTCGGGGGCGAAGATGTAGTGCGGCGGCGCCTTGAAGTGGATGACGATCTGCGACAGCTTCTGCGGCATGCGCTTGCCGGTGCGCAGGTAGAAGGGCACGCCGGCCCAGCGCCAGTTGCGGATGTCGGCGCGCAGGGCGACGAAAGTCTCAGTGTCGCTCTGGGTATTGGAGTTCTCCTCCTCCAGGTAGCCCGGCACCGGCCGGCCGTCGGCGCTGCCGGCGACGTACTGGCCGCGCACCACGCGCTGGCCGAGGTGCTCGGCGCTGATCGGCTCCAGGGCCTTGAGCACCTTGACCTTTTCGTCGCGGATGCTGTCGGCGGAGAGGTCGCTGGGCGGGTCCATGGCGATCAGGCAGAGCAGCTGCAGCAGGTGGTTCTGGATCATGTCACGCAGCTGACCGGCCTGGTCGAAGTAGCCCCAGCGGCCCTCGATGCCGACCTTCTCGGCCACGGTGATTTCCACGTGGGAGATGTGGTTCTGGTTCCACTGGGTCTCGAACAGGCTGTTGGCGAAGCGCAGGGCGATCAGGTTCTGCACCGTCTCCTTGCCCAGGTAGTGGTCGATGCGATAGACGCGGTTCTCCGGGAACACCCGCGCCACCGCATCGTTGACCGCCCGCGAGGAGGCCAGGTCGTGGCCGATGGGTTTTTCCAGCACCACCCGGCTGCGCTCGGCCAGGCCCAGCGCCGCCAGGTTGGCGCAGATGCCGCCGTACACCGAGGCCGGGGTGGCGAAGTAGGCGATCAGCTGGTCCTGTGCGCCGGCCAGCTCGGCCAGGGCCAGGTAGTCCTCGGCCTGGAGGAAATCCATGGTCAGGTAGTGCAGGCGCGCCTGGAAACGCGCCAGCGCGCCCTCCTCCAGCTCCTTGGCCGGCACGTGCAGGCGCAGGGCCTGGTCGATGGCGGCCAGGTGGCGCTGCGGCTCGCCGGCTTCGCGGGCCAGGGCGAGGATGCGGGTGTCGTCGTGCAGCAAACCGGCGCGATCGAGCTGGTAAAGCGCAGGAAACAGCTTGCGCAGAGCCAGATCGCCAAGGGCGCCGAACAGGGCAAAGGTGCAGGATTCAAGCTTTATCGCGGCCATGATGTTCGTTCTTTTATCAAGATGCACTAGAAATACCGGGTAGCAGCGGTTTTATCAAGAGCAAATGTTGTAATAACAACAACATTTTTCCATTATCCGGATAAGCAGTGGTGGCCATCGGGCGTCATCAGTAGGATAGGCCAGCCATTTTTCCGCCTGTCGCCAGCGCCCGCCGCGACGGCGCCAAGCCCGTTAGGAGCTCCCTATGGATCGCGTGCGCAACCTGCTGGAACAAATCCAGAGCCGCCTGGACGACCTGAACAAGGCCGAACGCAAGGTCGCCGAGGTGATCCTGCACGACCCACAGCAGGCCACCCGCTTCAGCATCGCCGCCCTGGCCCAGGCTGCCGCGGTCAGCGAGCCGACGGTCAACCGCTTTTGCCGCTCGTTCGGCGCCAACGGCTACCCCGAGCTGAAGATGCAGCTGGCGCAGAGCCTGGCCAGCGGCGCCGCCTACGTCAGCCGCGCGGTGGCCGCCGACGACGGCCCCGAGGCCTACACGCGGAAGATCTTCGGCAGCACCATCGCCTCGCTCGACGCCGCCTGCCAGAGCCTCGATCCACAACACGTCAGCCGCGCCGTCGACCTGTTGATCCAGGCGCGGCAGATCCACTTCTTCGGCCTCGGCGCCTCGGCCTCGGTGGCGCTGGACGCGCAGCACAAGTTCTTCCGCTTCAACCTGGCGGTGTCGGCGCATTCAGACGTGCTGATGCAGCGCATGATCGCCTCGGTGGCGCACACCGGCGATTTGTTCGTGATCATTTCCTATACCGGGCGCACCCGCGAGCTGGTGGAGGTGGCGCGCCTGGCGCGGGAGAACGGCGCCTCGGTGCTCGGCCTGACCGCCGCCGGCTCGCCGCTGGCCAAGGCCAGCACCCTGAGCCTGGACATTCCGCTGCCGGAGGACACCGACATCTATATGCCGATGACCTCGCGCATCATCCAGCTCACCGTGCTCGACGTGCTCGCCACCGGCGTGACCCTGCGCCGCGGCGTGGACTTCCAGCCGCACCTGCGCAAGATCAAGGAAAGCCTGACCGCCAGCCGCTATCCGGCGGACGAGGAGCCGAGCTAGGACGAGCGCTGCGCCGTCCTCGGCCGATTGGTGCGCATGGCGCACCGACCCGCAGTTCCGCAACACTAGGTTGAGACAGCGCCCTAGTTCTGCGTCTTCCCCGGCTCGACCGGTTGGCGATTGCGCTGCAGCTGCTGTTCCAGCAGCGGGATGGCCTGATCCTTGGGCGGTTGCGGCGCCAGCCGCGGCAGGCTCTGCCCCTGCGGTGGCGGTAGCAAGGGCGCCGTCCCCGGTCCCTGGCGCTGAATCGGCGCTCTTTGCGGCTGACCGTAGGGTTGCGGCGTGGCGGTGCCGGGCGCGCCGGCGGCGGGTGACGTCGGCATGCGCGGCGGTTGCTGGGTCTGGGCCAGCGCAGCGGCGGCGCAGGCCAGGATCGAAGCGGCAAGTATCGAGCGACGCATGATGGGGCTCCTGATCGGCGAGCTTTCGTTCTATTCTGGCAGCATCCGAACGCCAACGTTCGCCACCCGAGCACGAGCCACGCCATGAGCACCACCAGCAAGCTGGACCAGATCCTCGCCGAGGCGCAGCGGCGCCGCGAAACCAGCTACCGCGAAAAAGCCCTGAAGATGTACCCGCATATCTGCGGCCGCTGCGGCCGCGAGTTCAGCGGCAAGCGCCTGAGCGAGCTGACCGTGCACCACCGCGACCACAACCACGACAACAACCCGAAAGACGGCTCCAACTGGGAACTGTTGTGCCTGTACTGCCACGACAACGAGCACCAGCGCCAGGTCGACCTGCACTACCAGAAGGAAGAAGCCGCCAGCACCGGCTCCGGCAGCAAGGTCACCCACAAGGCGCTGGCCGGGCTGGAGGCGCTGCTCAAGCGTTAGAGAAGCGGGGGCGGTGCCGGCTTCTCCGTAAGGTGCGCCGCCGCCTTGGTCTCAGCGCAGCAACCGCGTATCCAGCACCCGCGACGGCCCGCCCATGACGTTCTCGACGATGTCGATGAAATCCTCGGTGCTGGCCTTGTCCAGGCGCATCAGGCCGCGGGTCACGTCGTCCAGCGAACGCGGCTGCGTATTGCCCTTGGTCTTCTGGCGGATTTCCCGGTCCAGCTCCTGCAGCAGCAGCACCGCGCGCGCGGTGACCGGGCCGGTGGCGCGCGCGGTGCGCAGGCTCTTCACCGGCTTGCTCCAGCGCGTCAGTTGCTCGCGCATCCTCTGGTAGCGGTCCTCGCCGATACCGCCGGCACGGCGCATCAGTTCGATGGCGTAGTACTCGGCCAGACCCTCGGTGATCCAGTCGCTACGGTCGCGCGACTGGATGCGGCTGAACACGTGGACCAGCTCGTGCACCAGCGAGCTGGTGCCGTTCTCGCTGACCAGCGGCCGGTCCGCGTGCATGTAGTAGGAATTGGCCGCCGACAGGCCGCCGCGCCACATCGGGTCGCCGGCGCCGACGATCAGCAGCTTGGCCGGATCGCGGGGGAACACCGCCTGCATCTCGGGCCAGACGAAGGTCAGCAGGGTCATGATGTCCATGCGCCGCATGCCCTCGCCCACCGGCGCGGCGATGGCGACATCGGTCTCGCCGAGGCGGGCGCGGCGGGTGCCGAGCTTGCCGGCGACCATCCAGCCGGTGGGGCGGTCGAACTTGCGCAGCGGGTTGTCGATGCGAAAGCGATTCTTGCCGATGCGCGGCCAGCCGGTTTCCACGCTGTTCCAGCCCTTGGGCAGCTCGAACTGTAGGCGCGCCACCAGCTCGGTCTTGTCCTGCTGGCGCAGCACGGCGCTGGGCACCAGGTCGTCACCACGCAGCAGCGCCCAGTCCTCGGTCATCCGCGCATCGAAGCTCCCCGGCTGGCGCTCGTGGTCGATGCGCACCTTGTAGCTCAGGCGGCTCTTGCCGGCGGCCGGCTGCCAGATGCCGCGCTCGGGCTGCTCCTGCTGCCACTGACCGTCGGCGGAAAAGTCGCTGTAGCGGCCCTCCTTGCCCAGGTCGAAGTCCAGGCTGAGCACGCGCTCGCCCTGCCCCAGGGTCAGGCTGACTTCGGCCTGGTTGGTTTCGGGCAGAAAGCGCACGCGATAGTCCAAATCGACCTTATGCGTGGCCGCCCAGGTCGGCAGGCTCAGACTCAGCAACAGCAGGGACAACAAGGGGTAACGAACGGGCATCGCGCAAGGCTCCTGATGCGGTGGGACGCGGCGATCCGATATGACCGCGACGCCCTCGGGCAATTCCATGGCTGGGCGCACAGATTTGCCACGAAGCCCGGCGCCGATCAACCGGCGCGAAAGATCAGGTGCTCTTCCCAGTCGTCTTCGGCCACGCTGTTCTCGCTGAGCATGCGCCCGGACTGCGAGATGCGCTCGATATGCACCGCCTCCGGATCGCCGCAGACCAGGTGGTGCCACAGCGGCAGGTCCTTGCCCTCGCTGACCAGGCGGTAGGCGCAGGTCGGCGGCAGCCACTGGAACTGGTCGGCCTGCGCCGGGGTGAGCTGGATGCAGTCGGGCACGTGCTTGGCGCGGTTGGCGTAGTCGCTGCAGCGGCAGCTCTTGAGATCGAGCAGCTTGCAGGCGATGCGGGTGTAGTAGACGGCGCCGTCGTCCTCGTCTTCGAGCTTCTGCAGGCAGCACAGACCGCAACCGTCGCACAGCGACTCCCACTCGTCCTGATCGAGCTGGGCGAGGGTCTTGCGTTTCCAGAAGGGTTCGACTTTGGCGGCCATGGCGACAGGCAGAAGCTCGGAGGAGAAAAGCGCGGCAGTCTAGCCCGAGCGCCGGTCACGGCCAAGCGGCGGATGCCGAACGGCAGCGCTTGGGCTCAGTAGCCGCGGGCGAACGCCACCTCGCCGCGCAGCGCCTCGCCGGCCTGCCAGCGCGCCAGGTTGTCGAG
>NZ_AVOF01000224.1:0-5484 GCF_000465935.2 Pseudomonas sp. EGD-AK9 | reverse complement strand
AGGGCGCGGCCATCACCGGTCCGAGCCGCGAAGTGGCCTTCGTGTTCCAGGACTACGGGCGCGCCCTGCTGCCCTGGCGCACCGTGCAGGCCAACGTGAGCCTGGCGCTGGAAGCGGCGCAGGTGCCCGTCGCCGACCGGCCGGGGCGCATCGCACGCGTGCTGAAAACCGTCGGCCTGAGCGCGCACGCCGACAAGTTTCCGGCGCAGCTCTCGGGCGGCATGCAGCAGCGCGTGCAGATCGCGCGCTGCCTCGCGCAGCAGCCCGACGTGATGCTGATGGACGAGCCCTTCGGTGCGTTGGACGCGATGACGCGCGAGACCCTGCAGGACGAGCTCGCGCGCCTGGTGCGCGAAGAGGGCCTGACGGTGATGTTCGTGACACACGACCTGGAAGAAGCGCTGTACCTGGGCGACCGCGTGATCGCGCTGCGCAGCAACCCCACGCCCGCGCTGCCCAGCCTGGCCGCGCTGATCGAGGTGCCGCTGCCGCAACCGCGCGACCAGCTGAGCACCAAGGAACACCCCGAGTTCCTGCGCCTGCGCCGCGAGCTGTACCACTACCTGGGGCATTGAGCGCCATGGTCATTCGCATGAAGTCGCTCGCGTTTCCCGCGCTGCTGATCGGCGCGCTGGAAATCTGGGCCCGCACCACCGGTCAGGGCAGCGATGCCATCGCACCGCCCAGCGCCGCGCTGCGCGCCTTCGGCGGCGCCATCACCGATGGATCGCTGTTCGAAGCCACCGCCTTCACGCTGGGCACCGCCGCGCTCGGCCTGCTGATCGGCGCGCTCGGTGGTCTGCTGCTGGGCACCCTGCTCGGCCTGTCGCGCCGCGCCGCGCAGCTGGGCTTTCTCAGCGTAGAAGTGGCGCGCCCGATTCCCTCGGTGGCGCTGATCCCGCTGGCCATGCTGGTGTTCGGCTTCGGCCTGCGCATGGAACTCAGCGTGGTCGCCTTCGCCTGCCTGTGGCCCATGCTGGTGCTCACGCAGGCGGCGGTGCAGCAGGTCGAGCCGCGGCTGCTGGAGGTGGCTCGCGCGCTGGAACTCACGCCCCGCCAGCGCTTCGCCTGGATCGTCGGGCCGGCCATCGTGCCGCGCCTGTTCGTCGCGCTGCGCCTCGGTGTGGCGATCGCGCTGGTGGTGGCCGTCACGGTGGAGATCGCGGCCAACCCGCACGGCATGGGCTACGCCATGATGATCGCGCAGCAAAGCCTGGACCCGGCGCTCATGCTGGCCTGGCTGGCCTGGATCGGCGTGGTCGGCTACGCCATCAACGTCGGCGCGCTGGCGCTGCAGCGCCGCGTGGCGCGCGCCATGGGGGAGCAAGCGGCATGAGCGCAGCACACAAAACACATCGAGCCCTCGGCGCACTGAGCAGCGCCTCCGGTTCCCTCCTGGTGCTCGGCGGTTTCATCGCCCTGTGGTGGGCGGCCAGCACCAGCGGCTGGGTCAATCGCGCCTTCCTGCCCACGCCGCAGGCCACGCTGGTCAGCCTGGTGCAGGGCCTGGCCGGCGGTGACCTTGCGGCCTACACATGGGCCACGCTCAGCCGCATGTTCAGCGGCTGGGTGCTGGCGAGCGCACTGGGCATCGCGCTGGGCGCGCTGATCGGCAGCTCCCGGCGCGCCAGCGAGTGGATCGCGCCCACGCTGGAGTTCATCCGCCCCTTACCGGCTTCGGCGGTGATGCCGCTGGCCATCGCGCTGTTCGGCCTCTCGGGTGGCATGGTGCTGGCGGTGGTGGCCTTCGGTGCCATGTGGCCGGTGCTGCTGGCCACGCTGCACGGCCTGGCGAACGTGCACAAGCAGCTGCGCGAGGTATCGCGTTCGCTGGAATTGAGCCACCTCGCCTTCGTGCTCAAGATCGGCCTGCCCAACGCCATGCCCGACATCCTCGCCGGCATGCGGCTGTCGATGACGGTCTCGCTCATCGTCTCGGTGGTGGGCGAGATGATCGCCTCGCAACCCGGCCTGGGCCAGGCCATCCTGCTGGCCGCGCGCTCGTTCCAGGCCAGCGACCTGTTCGCCGGCATCGTGCTGCTCGGGGCCATGGGCTTCCTGAGCAACGTGCTGCTCGCCGTGGCCGAAAAATCCCTGTTGCGCTGGCAACACCCCTGACATCACCGCCCCTCTGGAGAACACCATGCCCCGCAAATTCATCGACCTGTCCATCTACCTGGAAAACGACGTGCTGAGCGACCCGCCCGCGTTCGCGCCCAAGATCCAGTACTTCACGCACGACAACACCTTCGAGCAGATCGAGCCGTTCTTTCCCGGCCTGAAGAAGGAAGACCTGCCCGACGGCGAAGGCTGGGCGGTGGAGCTGGTGCAGCTCTCCACGCACAACGGCACGCACCTCGATGCGCCCTACCACTTCCACTCCACCATGGACAAGGCGCTGGGTGAGAAGAAGCCCGCGATCGCGATCCACGACGTGCCGCTGGAGTGGTGCTTCCAGCCCGGCGTGAAGCTGGACTTTCGCCACTTCGCCGACGGCTACGTGGTGACGGCCGACGACGTGGAAGCGGAGCTGAAGCGCATCGGCCACACCATCAAGCCGCTGGAGATCGTGGTGGTGAACACGCGCGCCGGCTCGCGCTACGGTCACAACGACTTTGTCTCGGCCGGCTGCGGCATGGGCTACGAGGCCACCATGTACCTGCTGGAGCGCGGCGTGCGCCTGACCGGCACCGACGCCTGGAGCTGGGACGCGCCCTTCGTGCACACCGCGCAGAAATACGGCGAGACGAAAGACGCTTCGCTGATCTGGGAAGGCCACAAGGCCGGGCGCGACATCGGCTACTGCCACATCGAAAAGATGCACAACCTCGAGGTCCTGCCGGCCGACGGTTTCTTCATCTCCTGCTTCCCGCACAAGATCCGCGGCGCCTCGGCCGGCTGGACCCGTGCGGTCGCCATATTCGACGACGCCCTGCAAGCCACCGCGGCATGAACACCATGGAACTGAACCACACACACGACCCCGAAGCGCGCAGCTGGCTCGAATCGGCCAACGCACCGGGCACCGACTTTCCGATCCAGAACCTGCCCTTCGGCGTCTTCCGCCGCAAGGGCTCCAGCGAGGCCTTTCGCGGTGGTGTCGCGATCGGCGACCAAGTGATCGACCTCGCGGCAATAGCGCGCGACAACGCGGTGTCGGGCCCGGCGGCGCAGGCGGTGAATGCCTGCACCGGCGACGCGCTCAACGACTTCCTGGCCATGGGGCCATCGGCCTGGCGCGCGCTGCGCCACGCGCTGTTCGACCTGCTCAAGACGGGTGCCAGCGGCCCCGGCATGAACGCGCTGCGCGCCAGCCTGGTGCCGCAGGCCGAGGTGGAGCACCGCGTGCCCACGCGCATCGGCGACTACACCGACTTCTACACCTCGATCCACCACGCGCGCAACGTGGGCCGCGTGATGCGACCGGACGACCCGCTCACGCCCAACTTCCAGTGGATCCCCATCGCGTACCACGGCCGCGCGTCCAGCGTGGTCATCAGCGGCACGGCATTCAAGCGGCCCATGGGCCAGGCCATGCCGCCGGGCGCCAGCGCGCCGGTGTACGGCGCCTGCAAGCGGCTCGACTACGAACTGGAGATGGGCTTCTACGTCGGCCCGGGCAACGCTCTGGGCTCGCCCATTCCGCTGGCCGAAGCCGAAGACCACATCTTCGGCATGTGCCTGCTCAACGACTGGTCGGCGCGCGATCACCAGTTCTGGGAAATGGCGCCACTCGGCCCCTTCCTGGGCAAGAACTTCTGCACCACCGTCTCACCCTGGATCGTGACGATGGAAGCGCTCGCGCCCTACCGCGCGCCCTTCGCGCACCCGGCCGACGAACCGCAGCCGCTGGCCTACCTGGACAGCGCCGCCAACACCGCCAGCGGCGCGGTGGACGTGCAGCTCGAGGTGCGGCTGGAAGCGCGCGAGCACCGCGAACGCGGCATCGCCCCCGACCGCCTCTCGGCCACCAGCTTCCGCCATCAGTACTGGACCATCGCGCAGATGCTGGCGCAGCACACCGTGGGCGGCTGCAACCTGCAACCCGGCGACCTGCTGGGCACGGGCACGATCTCGGGCCCCACGGCGGCAGAGGCCGGCGCCATCGTCGAACTCAGCGTGGGCGGCACGAAGGACGTGCCGTTGCCCGGCATCGGCGCGCAGCGCCGCTTCCTGGAAGACGGCGACACCGTGATCCTGCGCGGCTGGTGCGAGAAGCCTGGGGCGGCGAGGATCGGGTTTGGTGAGAGCCGGGGCGAGGTGCTGCCGGCAATCGGGTGAGGCCGCAGGCTACGGTGCGCCCGACTGCGCAAGCAGCGCGACCCACATGGCCAGGACGGCCAAAAAGTTGACGGTGAAGACAATGCCGCGCAGACGCACATTCGTTGTGAAGACCTGGATGCAACTGTGTGCGACCCGCCCTGCGACGAAGAGCCACGCCAGAGAAAGCTCCAACTGCCCGGCCAGTGGCCGCTGAAGCAGCAACAAGCACGCGACGTAGAAGAACAGAGGCCACTCAAACTGATTCGACAGGTTGGCGCTGATTCGGCGCTCTGTACCAGCCCAGGGATTGCTGCCGTCTGGCGCGCGGCCGACCCCCCAGACTGACGGGGCACGAGCCATGGTCAGAAGCGCATAGAGGATGGCCGTGAGGCCGATGTGGGCCGCCATCGGATAGAGGAGGAGACTGGATGTCATGGGCATGTTCTTCTCACGTAGCGAGGGCTCCCTCGTGAGGCTTGACGTTTGAGGTGAGGCGGGACCAATGGTGGGACGCCAGGCCCGGACTGGCGAGAATGTACCGCGTACCGCCAGTCCGGGCCTGGTGGCCCGCCGTTGGGCCTCGCCTCGACCGAGGGGTTAGGCCTTATGCGCGCGGCCAGGCGAGAAAGAGTGTGACCACCCAGGTGCACAGGAGTACGCCAACAAACAAGAAGTAGAAGTCATCCGGCTCCTTTGGGACTTCCCAGGCCGAGATGAAGACAGGGCCCAAGAGGGTGCGGGTCTGAGCAAGTCGCGTGCGGCGGGCATCAAGTGACTTTCGTAGGCGAGCCAAGGCCATAGCCGCGACAACTGGTATTGCGCAAGCAAGAAACACCAATGCCCAGGCTATAGCAACAGTCAGGGGCTTCGTTGCCGAATGCTGTGAGATCGTTATTAGCGCAGCGTCTAGGCCAACGGTGTAGTTCATGACTGTCCACTGCTGCTGCTTGAAGAATGCAATGTCGGCGGCGGTGACTTGATACAGGGCGCCGAGCGACTCACGGTCCGCGTCGGAGGGCGCATTGGTGGGCGAGGACGGTGTTGTCATGGGCCTAACTTTGATTTAAACGACGAAACGCAGGATACCCACAATCTCAGTCGTTAAACAAAGACACACAGCGTCCCCAGAAAGCAATGGCGGTAGCGCCCGGCATGCGCACAACGCCTTTGCCGGGCACAATGCCAGCGGCGCGAAGAGGCGCGCCCGCCCCCCTCAACAAC
>NZ_AVOF01000223.1:0-5500 GCF_000465935.2 Pseudomonas sp. EGD-AK9 | reverse complement strand
GGGTCACCGACGACAATCCGCGCAGCGAAGACCCCGCGCAGATCATCAAGGATATCCGCGCCGGCCTCAAAGCACCGGATGCCGTGCAGTTCGTCCCGGGGCGCGGCGAGGCCATCGCCCGCCTGGTGGCGCAGGCCGAGGCCGCCGATGTGCTGGTGCTGGCCGGCAAGGGTCACGAGGATTACCAGGAGATCATGGGCGTGCGTCACCCCTTCTCCGATCTGATCGAGGCGAACAAGGCCCTGGCGGTCTGGGAGGCGGCCCATGCTTAAACCCTGGCTGCTCGGCGAAGTCGCCGGCCCTCTCAACGCCCGCCTGATCGGTACCGACGTCGCCTTCTCCGCCGTCGGCACCGACAGCCGTACCATCGCCCCCGGCCAGCTGTTCGTGGCGTTGACCGGGCCGCGTTTCGACGGCCATGACTACCTGGCCGAAGTCGCCGCCAAGGGCGCGGTCGCCGCCCTGGTCGAGCGTGAGGTGGCCAATGCACCGCTGCCGCAGCTGCTGGTGGCCGATAGCCGCCTGGCCCTCGGCCAGCTCGGCGCGCTCAATCGCCAGGCCTTCAGCGGCCCGCTGGCGGCGGTGACCGGTTCCAGCGGCAAGACCAGCGTCAAGGAAATGCTCGCTGCGATTCTGCGCGCCGGCCTGAACGGTGCGGTGCTGGCCACCCGCGGCAACCTCAACAATGATCTGGGCGCGCCGCTGACCCTGCTCGAACTGGCGCCGGAGCACCGCGCCGGGGTGATCGAGCTGGGCGCCAACCATGTCGGCGAGATCGCCTACACCGTCGGCCTGACCCGGCCGCAGGTGGCGATCATCACCAATGCCGGCAATGCCCACGTCGGCGAGTTCGGTGGCCCGGAAAAGATTGTCCAGGCCAAGGGCGAGATTCTCGAAGGCCTGCCGCAGGACGGCGTGGCCGTGCTCAATCTGGACGACAAGGCCTTCGCCATCTGGCAGCAACGGGCCGCCGGGCGCCGGGTGCTGAGCTTCTCGCTGGTCGATCAGGCCGCCGACTTCCATGCCGGCGAGCTGAGCCGCGACGAGCGCGGCTGCCAGGGCTTCACCCTGCAGGGTGCGGCTGGCCGCGCGCGCATCCAGCTCAACCTGCTCGGCGTGCACAACGTCGCCAACGCCCTGGCCGCCTGCGCCGCCGCCCATGCCCTGGGCCTGCCGTTGGTCGCCATGATTCAGGGCCTGGAAAGCCTGCAGCCGGTCAAAGGCCGCGCCGTAGCGCAGTTGACGGCCAATGGCGTGCGGGTGATCGACGACAGCTACAACGCCAACCCGGTGTCGATGTGCGCGGCGGTGGATATACTCGCCGCCTTCTCCGGCCGCACCGTCCTGGTGCTCGGGGATATGGGCGAGTTGGGCCAGTGGGCCGAGCAGGGCCATCGCGATGTCGGCCGTCATGCCGCCGGCAAGGTCGATGCGCTCTATGTCGTGGGGCCGCTGATGCGCTTTGCGGTCGAGGAATTCGGCTCACAAGGCCGCCATTTCGCCGATCAAGCCAGCCTGATCGCAGCGCTTCGCGCCGAGCAGGCCGGCAGCACACTACTAATCAAGGGTTCACGCAGCGCTGCCATGGACAAGGTCGTGGCGGCGCTCTGTGGCGTATCTGGGGAGAATCACTAAATGCTGCTGCTGCTGGCGGAGTACCTGCAACAGTTCCACAAGGGCTTCGCGGTCTTTCAGTACCTGACCCTGCGCGGCATCCTCGGCGTGCTCACCGCCCTGGCCCTGTCGCTGTGGCTCGGTCCCTGGATGATCCGCACCCTGCAGATCCGCCAGATCGGCCAGGCCGTGCGCCACGACGGCCCGCAGTCGCACCTGTCGAAGAAGGGCACACCGACCATGGGCGGCGCGCTGATCCTCAGCGCCATCGCCGTGAGCACTCTGCTGTGGGCCGACCTGTCCAACCGCTACGTCTGGGTGGTACTGGCGGTGACCCTGCTGTTCGGTGCCATCGGCTGGGTCGACGACTACCGCAAGGTGATCGAGAAGAACTCGCGCGGCCTGCCGAGCCGCTGGAAGTATTTCTGGCAGTCGGTATTCGGCCTGGCGGCGGCGATCTTCCTTTATATGACCGCACAGAGCCCGGTGGAGACCACCCTGATCCTGCCGCTGCTGAAGGACGTCGCCATTCCCCTGGGCGTCGGCTTCATCGTCCTGACCTATTTCGTCATCGTCGGCACCAGCAACGCGGTGAACCTCACCGACGGCCTCGACGGCCTGGCCATTCTGCCCACGGTGATGGTGGCTGGCGCGCTGGCGATCTTCTGCTACCTGTCGGGCAACATCAAATTCGCCGAGTACCTGCTGATTCCCTACGTGCCGGGCGCCGGTGAACTGATCGTGTTCTGCGCCGCGCTGGTCGGCGCCGGCCTGGGCTTTCTCTGGTTCAACACCTACCCGGCGCAGGTCTTTATGGGCGACGTCGGTGCGCTGGCCCTCGGCGCCGCGCTGGGCACCATCGCCGTGATCGTGCGCCAGGAAGTGGTGCTGTTCATCATGGGCGGGGTGTTCGTCATGGAAACCCTGTCGGTGATCATCCAGGTCGCCAGCTTCAAGCTGACCGGCAAGCGCGTGTTCCGCATGGCGCCGATTCACCACCATTTCGAACTCAAGGGCTGGCCTGAGCCGCGCGTGATCGTCCGTTTCTGGATCATCACCGTGATTCTCGTGCTGATCGGCCTGGCCACCCTGAAACTGAGGTAATGAGCGTGTCATTGATCGCTTCCGACCAGTTCCGCATCGTTGTCGGCCTCGGCAAGAGCGGCATGTCCCTGGTGCGCTTCCTGGCGCACCAGGGCGTGCGCTTCGCCGTGGCCGATACGCGCGCGAACCCGCCGGAGCTGGAGACGCTCAAGCGCGACTACCCCGAGGTGGAAGTGCGTTGCGGCGAGCTGGACGTGGACTTCCTCTGCCGCGCATCGGAACTGTACGTGAGTCCGGGCCTGGCTGTGGCGACTCCAGCGCTGGCCGCAGCGGCTGCACGCGGGGTGAAACTGTCTGGTGATATCGACCTGTTCGCCCGTGAGGCCCGTGCGCCGATCGTCGCCATCACCGGCTCCAACGCCAAGAGCACCGTCACCACCCTGGTCGGCGAGATGGCGGCGGCGGCGGGCAAGCGCGTCGCCGTGGGTGGCAACCTCGGTACCCCGGCGCTGGATCTGTTGGCCGACGATGTCGAGCTGTACGTGCTGGAGCTGTCCAGCTTCCAGCTGGAGACCACCGATCAGCTCAATGCCGAAGTGGCCACCTGCCTGAACATCAGCGAAGACCACATGGACCGTTACAGCGGCCTGCCGGCCTATCACCTGGCCAAGCACCGGATCTTTCGTGGTGCCCACCAGGTGGTGATCAACCGCGACGACGCGCTGTCGCGTCCGCTGATCGCCGACCAGGTGACCTGCTGGGAATTCGGTCTGGGCAAGCCCGACTTCAAGCGCTTCGGTCTGCTCGAGGAAAACGGCGAGAAGTCCCTGGCGTTTCGCTTCGAAGCGTTGCTGCCGGTGAGCGAGCTGAAGATCCGCGGCGCGCACAACCAGTCCAACGCCCTGGCTGCCCTGGCCCTTGGCCATGCCGTCGGCCTGCCGATGGACGCCATGCTGGCCGCCCTGCGCCAGTTCGCCGGGCTGCCGCACCGCTGCCAGTGGGTCGGCGAGCGCGCCGGGGTGAACTACTACGACGATTCCAAGGCCACCAACGTCGGCGCCGCGCTGGCCGCCATCGAAGGCCTGGGTGGCGATATCGCCGGCAAGCTGGTGCTGATCGCCGGCGGCGACGGCAAGGGCGCCGATTTCTCCGCACTGAAGGCGCCGGTGGCGCGGTTCTGCCGCGCCGTGGTGCTGCTCGGCCGCGATGCCGAACGGATCGCCGCGGCCCTGGGCGACGCCGCGCCGCTGGTTCGGGTGAAAACCCTCGACGAAGCCGTGCTGCGTTGCAGCGAGCTGGCCGAGGCGGGCGATGCCGTGCTGCTGTCGCCGGCCTGCGCCAGCCTGGACATGTTCAAGAACTTCGAAGAACGCGGGCGGCTGTTCGCCCAGGCCGTGGAGGGGCTCGTCTGATGCTGGCCTTCCTGCGTCCCTACCCGTCGCCGCTGCTCAGTCGTCGTGGCCTCGACCTCGACTTCCCGCTGCTGGCCGGCTGCCTGGGCCTGCTCGGCCTGGGCCTGGTGATGATCACCTCGGCCTCCTCGGAAGTGGCGGCGGCGCTGTCCGGTAATCCGCTGTACCACATGATTCGCCACCTGATTTACCTGATCATCGGCCTCGGCGCCGCCGGCGTGGTGCTGCTGATCCCCATGAGTTTCTGGCAACGCTATGGCTGGATGCTGCTGCTGGCCGCCTTCGCCCTGCTGGTGCTGGTGCTGGTGCCGGGCATCGGCCGCGAGGTCAACGGCGCGCGGCGCTGGATCGGCTTCGGCGCGTTCAACGTGCAGCCCTCGGAAATCGCCAAGGTGTTCGTGGTGGTCTACCTGGCCGGCTACCTGGTGCGCCGTCAGGAAGAAGTGCGCGAGAGCTGGGCCGGTTTCTTCAAGCCCTTCGTCGTGCTGCTGCCGATGGCCGGCCTGCTGCTGCTGGAGCCGGACTTCGGCGCCACCGTGGTGATGATGGGGGCGGCCATGGCCATGCTGTTCCTCGGCGGCGTCGGCCTGCTGCGCTTCGGCCTGATGGTGGCCCTGGCGGTCGGCGCGGTGTTCGTCCTGGTGCAGACCCAGGAGTACCGCCTGCAGCGCCTGATCACCTTCACCGACCCCTGGGCCGACCAGTACGGCGCCGGCTACCAGCTGACCCAGGCGCTGATCGCTTTCGGCCGTGGCGAATGGTTCGGCGTCGGCCTGGGCAACAGCATCCAGAAGCAGTTCTACCTGCCGGAAGCCCACACCGACTTCGTCTTCTCGGTGCTGGCCGAGGAGCTCGGCCTGATCGGCGCCCTGGCGACCCTGGCGCTGTTCGTCTTCGTCTGCGTGCGCGGCCTGTACATCGGCCTGTGGGCGGAGAAGGCCAAGCAGTTCTTCGCCGCCTACGTGGCCTATGGCCTGTCCTTCCTGTGGATCGGCCAGTTCCTGATCAATATCGGGGTGAACACCGGGCTGCTGCCGACCAAGGGCCTGACCCTGCCGTTCCTCAGCTACGGCGGCAGCTCGCTGGTGATCTGCTGCGTCAGCCTGGCGCTGCTGCTGCGAATCGAGTGGGAGCGGCGCAACGTGCTGGGCAGCGAGGACGTCGAGTTCGACGAGGCGGATTTCGCCGAGCCGAACCAGGAGGTCGTCCATGCGCGGTAACGTGCTGATCATGGCCGGCGGCACCGGCGGCCACGTGTTCCCGGCGCTGGCCTGCGCCCGTGAGTTCCAGGCACGCGGCTACGCCGTGCACTGGCTGGGCACGCCGCGCGGCATCGAGAACGAGCTGGTGCCGCAGGCCGGCCTGCCGCTGCACCTGATCGACGTCAGCGGCCTGCGCGGCAAGGGCAAACTGTCCTTGCTCAAGGCGCC
>NZ_AVOF01000222.1:0-5506 GCF_000465935.2 Pseudomonas sp. EGD-AK9 | reverse complement strand
GGGGCTCGCCGGCGCAACAGGCGGCCTGGCTGCCGGCCTTCGTCAGCGAGGCGGGGGCACAACCCTTCGCCCTCGCAGTGGGCGAGCTGGGCGTGCTGAGCGACCCGCGGGTGCCCGCCACGCGCGCGCGCAAACGCGGCAAAGCCTATCTGCTCGACGGCGAGAAGGCCCTGGTGCTGGGCGGGCTGGAGGCCAGTCGGCTGATCGTCAGCGCCCAGGCCGGCGACGGCCCGGCGCTGTTTATCGTCGATGCCGCGAGCAAGGGCATCGGCCGCCGCGCCGAGCCGGCTATGGGCCTCAAGGCCTGTGGTCTGGCGCGTATTCAATTCAAAGGCGTCAAGGTGCCGGGCGAGTGCCGGCTGGCTGGCGCTGGCTTCGATTTTCAGGCCTTTCTCGATCATTCCGCGCTGGCCTTCTGCGCCCTTGCCGTCGGTACGGCGCAGGCGGCGCTGGACTATGTGACCAGCTACTGCAACGAGCGCCAGGCCTTCGGCGAACCGATCAGCCATCGCCAGGGCGTGGCCTTTATGGTCGCCGACATCGCCATCGAGCTGGATGCCATGCGCCTGCTGCTGTGGCGCGCCTGCGCCCGCGTCGAGGCCGCCCTGCCGTTCCGGCGCGAGGCTTACTTGGCGCGGCTGCTCTGTGCGGAGAAGGCGATGAAGATCGGCAGCGACGCGGTGCAACTGCTCGGCGGCCATGGTTTCACCCAGGAGCACCCGGTCGAGCGCTGGTACCGCGATCTGCGCAGCGTGGCCGTGCTGGCCGGCGGCCTTCATCTCTGAACAGGTGACAACGATGAATCTGGAAACCCCGAAGAAATTCCGCGGCCTGCAGCAGCAGGCGCAGCAGGTGGCCAAGCACTATTTCCGGCCGATCTCACGCAAGTACGACCAGGCCGAGCACGCCTATCCCAAGGAGCTGGACCTGCTCGCCGCGCTGCTTGACGGCATGAACGAGGGCTCGCCCGACGCCGTCGGCGCCGGCTCGGCGAGCAAGCGCGGCGCCGCCCGCGAACAGCAGGAGGGCGTCAAGAACGGCGGCAACCTGGCTGCGCTGCTCGGCGTGATGGAGCTGTGCTGGGGCGACGTCGGCCTGCTCCTGGCCATGCCGCGCCAGGGCCTGGGCAATGCCGCCATCGCCGCAGTGGCCAACGACGAGCAGCTGGCGCGCTTCGGCAGGACCTGGGCGGCCATGGCCATCACCGAACCGGGCTGCGGCTCGGACTCGGCGGCGATCCGCACCACGGCGGTGAAGGACGGCGAGCACTACGTGCTCAACGGCGAGAAGATCTTCGTCACCTCCGGCGAGCGCGCCGACGCCGTGGTGGTCTGGGCTAGCCTCGACCGCAGCCTGGGGCGCGCGGCGATCAAGTCCTTCGTGGTCGAGAAGGGCACGCCGGGCATGAGCGTGACGCGCCTGGAGAAGAAACTCGGGATCAAGGCCTCGGACACCGCCTCGATCAGCTTCAGCGACTGCCGGGTGCCGGCGGCCAACCTCTTGGGCAACGCCGAGATCGACGTGCAGAAGGGCTTCGCCGGGGTCATGGAAACCTTCGACAATACCCGTCCGCTGGTCGCCGGCATGGCGGTCGGGGTGGCTCGGGCGGCGCTGGAGCGCACCCGCGAGCTGCTGGTCAAGGCCGGCTGCCGCTTCGACTATGCCAAGCCCTTGCTGGCCGTGAGCCATGCCGAGGCCACGCTGTATCGGCTGGAGGCCGAGTGGGAAGCGGCGCGTCTGCTCACGCTCAAGGCCGCCTGGATGGCCGACAACAAGCTGCCCAACTCCAAGGAGGCGTCCATCGCCAAGGCCAAGGCCGGACGGGTGGCCAGCGAGGTGACGCTGAAATGCGTCGAGCTGGCCGGCGCCCTGGGTTACGGCGAGGACGAACTGCTGGAGAAGTGGGCGCGCGACTCGAAGATTCTCGACATCTTCGAAGGCACCCAGCAGATCCAGTTGCTGATCGTCGCCCGGCGCCTGCTGGGCAAGAGTTCCAGCGAACTCAAATAGGGCATCGCTGGGCAGCGCCGCAGGTTGGCGCCGAGCGCAGCGACGCCCAACGGTCCGCGACATGGCCCGTTGGGTTTCGCCGCTACGCGCCTCAACCCAACCTGCTGGCTGGCGGTGCGCCTGTTCGAGGATTCGCAGGGCACAAAAAAGCCCGCATCTGCGGGCTTTTTGCTTAGAAGCGGAAGACTTCGGTATCGATCTTGATGGGTTCGGCCACCGGAATCTTCGGCCCGGGTTCCTGCGGATTGGCCTTGGCCACCGGGGCCTTCTTGCGCGGTGGCTCGGCCGGGGCCTCCTCGGCCACGGCGATCGGCTGGATGGCCACCGCCAGCTCGGCGGCCAGGCGTTGCAGCAGCAGGCTCTGCGCCTTGACCTGCTCGGCCACGGCGCCGTTGTGGCCCTCCTCCAGGCGCACCAGGCGGCTGTCGCGCAGCTGGCCGCGGCGATCCAGCAGTCGCCACTGCGCTTCCAGCACCGCCGGCACCAGCGGGCCGGAGTCGAGGCGGGTGATGGTCAGCATCACCTGGGCGTCGGCGCTGAAGCCGGGGGCGGCCGGTGCCAGGGCCAGGCGCTGGCTGTCCAGGCGCCAGGCCAGTTGGCGCAGCAACTGCTGGTCTATGTCGTTGGCCAGGCCGCTGGCCCAGCGGGCATCGCGGGC
Source organism: Pseudomonas sp. EGD-AK9 (assembly GCF_000465935.2). Classification (NCBI taxonomy): domain Bacteria; kingdom Pseudomonadati; phylum Pseudomonadota; class Gammaproteobacteria; order Pseudomonadales; family Pseudomonadaceae; genus Pseudomonas; species Pseudomonas sp. EGD-AK9. Next base: position 2,838 of record NZ_AVOF01000222.1, on the reverse strand, counting down.
GGCCACCAGGCTGCCGTCGGCCTGACGCTGCAGCAGGTGTTCCTGGCGCAGGTAGTCGGCGATGCTGACCGGGCCGACCAGCACCGCCATGCCGCTGTCCTTGGCCGGGGCGACGGCACTGCCGCTGTCGAGTTGGTAGAGTGGCACCGGCTTCTGCTGCAGCAGGCTGCAACCGCTCAGGCTGAGCAGGGTGGTCAGAAGCAGGGCCAGGGGGCGTACTACAGTCATCATTCGTTCCCGGCAGCCGCTGCGGGCGGCTGCGCATCAATCCCATGTCATGCCGGCGGGTCGTCATCCTGACGACCCGGGTCGCGTATCATCCGTCAAACTGCGCCGCGACTCCAGCCTTGCCCGCCTGTCGGTAGGGGCGGCGCTTATTCCACCAGCAACTGGTCGACGCGCTGGAAGCCGCGCGGCAGCTTGTTGCCGCGGCGGCCGCGCTCGCCCTTGTAGTGCTCCAGATCGTCGGCCTTGAGGGTCAGGGTACGCTTGCCGGCCTGCAGCACCAGCGAGCTGCCGGCGGGCAGCACGGCCAGATCGGTGAGGTATTCCTCGCGGCTGGCCACCCGTTCACCGGGGATGCCGATGATCTTGTTGCCCTTGCCTTTGCCCAGTTGCGGCAGGTCGGCGACCTTGAACAGCAACAGGCGGCCTTCGGTGGTCACCGCCGCCAGCCAGTCGTTCTCGACGCTGGCCACCGGCTTGGGCGCCACCACCCGGGCGCCGTTGGGCAGGCTGAGCAGGGCCTTGCCGGCCTTGTTCTTGGCCTGCAGGTCCTCGCCCTTGACCACGAAGCCGTAGCCGGCGTCCGAGGCGATCACGTACAGGGCGCTGTCCTCCGGCAGCAGCACGCAGTCGAAGGTCGCCCCCGGCGGCGGGGTCAGACGACCGGTCAGCGGCTCGCCCTGACCGCGTGCCGACGGCAGGCTGTGGGCGGCGAGCGAATAGCTGCGTCCGGTGGAGTCGATAAACACCGCGTACTGGTTGGATCGGCCCGGCGCGGCGGCCTTGAAGCCGTCGCCGGCCTTGTAGGACAGGCCGGTGGCGTCGATATCGTGGCCCTTGGCGCAGCGCACCCAGCCTTTTTCCGAGAGCACCACGGTGACCGGTTCGGTGGGCATCAGCTCGGTTTCCGACAGGGCGCGGGCCTCGGCGCGGGCGACGATCGGCGAGCGACGGTCGTCTCCGTACTTCTCGGCGTCCTCGAGAATTTCCTTGCGCACCAGCTTCTTCAGCTTGGCTTCGCTGCCGAGCAGGGCCAGCAGCTTCTCGCGCTCCTTGGCCAGCTCGTCCTGCTCGCCGCGGATCTTCATCTCCTCCAGGCGGGCCAGCTGGCGCAGGCGAGTGTCGAGGATGTAGTCGGCCTGCACCTCGGTCAGGCCGAAGGCCTCCATCAGCACCGGTTTCGGCTGGTCTTCGGTGCGGATGATGCGGATCACTTCGTCGAGGTTGAGGAAGGCGATCAGCAGGCCTTCCAACAGGTGCAGGCGCTTTTCCACCTTGTCCAGGCGGAACTGCAGGCGGCGGCGTACGGTGCCGACGCGGTACACCAGCCACTCGCTCAGCAGGGTGCGCAGGTCCTTGACCTGCGGCTTGCCGTCGAGGCCGATGACGTTGGTGTTGACCCGGTAGCTCGATTCCAGCTCGGTGGTGGCGAACAGGTGGGTCATCAGCTCGTCGGCATCGACGCGGTTGGAGCGCGGAATGATGACGATCCGGGTCGGGTGCTCGTGGTCGGATTCGTCGCGCAGGTCGGCGACCATCGGCAGCTTCTTGGCCTGCATCTGCGCGGCGATCTGCTCCAGCACCTTGGCCCCGGAGACCTGATGCGGCAGGGCGGTGACGACGATGTCGCCGTCCTCGACGCGGTAGACGGCGCGCATGCGCACCGAGCCGCGACCCGTTTCGTAGATCTTCAGCAGATCGGCCTTGGGCGTGATGACCTCGGCCTCGGTGGGGAAGTCCGGGCCCTGGATATGCTCGCAGAGCTGCTCGACCGTGGCACCCGGCTCGTCCAGCAGACGTACGCAGGCGGCGGCGACTTCGCGCAGGTTGTGCGGCGGCACATCGGTGGCCATGCCGACCGCAATACCCGTCGTGCCGTTAAGCAGCAGGTTGGGCAGGCGTGCCGGCAGGGTCGCCGGCTCGTTCATCGTGCCGTCGAAGTTCGGCACCCAGTCGACGGTGCCCTGGCCCAGCTCGCTCAGCAGCACCTCGGAATAGCGCGACAGGCGCGCCTCGGTGTAGCGCATGGCGGCGAAGGACTTGGGATCGTCCGGCGCGCCCCAGTTGCCCTGGCCGTCGACCAGGGTGTAGCGGTAGCTGAACGGCTGCGCCATCAGCACCATGGCCTCGTAGCAGGCGCTGTCGCCGTGCGGGTGGAACTTACCGAGCACGTCACCGACGGTGCGCGCCGACTTCTTGTGCTTGGAGTCGGCGTCCAGGCCCAGCTCGCTCATGGCGTAGACGATGCGTCGCTGCACGGGCTTGAGGCCATCGCCGATATGCGGCAGGGCGCGATCCATGATCACGTACATGGAGTAGTTGAGATAAGCCTGCTCGGTGAAATCGGCGAGTGACCGGCGTTCAACGCCTTCCAGGCTCAAATCGAGGGATTCGCTCATGCGGGCCTCATTGCAAGGTTGATTGGCGCAGCACCAGGGTGCCGCCCTTTTGACTGAATTCGAGTTGTTGCAGCGCGCTCATGCCCAGCAGCACCTCGTCGCCGTCCATGCCCGGGGCGATCAGCGCGGCGACGTCGCGTAGTTCGATATCGCCCAGGCGCAGGCTGGCCAGGCGCGTGCGATGCCCGGTGGCGCGGCCGTTGGCGGTGCTGAT
>NZ_AVOF01000221.1:0-5530 GCF_000465935.2 Pseudomonas sp. EGD-AK9 | reverse complement strand
TAGCGCGCAGACCCTGCGCAATTACGGGGAAAGGCTTAAAGGCAAATTGAAGGGCCAACGCGAGCTGACCGTGGACGATGCCGTGCTGCGCCTGCTCGCCCTGCGCCAGCAGCAACTGCTGCGCGCCCTGGACGCCCGCGGCCACGCGGCGATGGAGGCCATTACCCTCAATGCCCCGCAGGAAACCCTGTGGCGCCAAGGCAAGTTACCCGCGCCGCTGAACCTGGCCCGCGCCCATCCCGAATGGTCGTCGCTCAACCCCGGTGCTCGCCTGGAAGAGGCCGAGCGCGCCGAACAGGTGGAGCGGCTGCGCGGTGAAATCGCCGTGCAACCGGTGGGCTAAAGCCCACCCTACGCCCACCTACGCCGCCACAAGCTCCGTCTGCGTCAGACCGCCACCGGCGCCTTGATATGCGGGTGCGCTTCGTAGCCGACCAGCTCGAAGTCCTCGAACTTGAAGGCCAGCAGATCCTTCACTTCGGGGTTGAGCTTCATGGTCGGCAGCGGCAGCGGCTGGCGGGAAAGCTGGATGTCTGCCTGAGCCAGATGGTTGGCGTACAGGTGGCAGTCGCCGCCGGTCCAGATGAACTCGCCCGGCTCGAGGTCGCAGACCTGCGCCACCATCAGGGTCAGCAGGGCGTAGCTGGCGATATTGAAGGGCACGCCCAGGAAGATATCGGCCGAGCGCTGGTAGAGCTGGCAGCTGAGCTTGCCGTTCGCCACGTAGAACTGGAACAGCGCGTGGCACGGCGGCAGGGCCATCTGCTCGACCAGCGCCGGGTTCCAGGCCGAGACGATCAGCCGGCGCGAGTCCGGGTTGCTCTTGATCATCTCGATCAGCTTGGCGATCTGGTCGATCGACTCGCCATTGGGCGCCGGCCAGCTGCGCCACTGGTAGCCGTAGACCGGGCCGAGGTCGCCGTTCTCGTCGGCCCATTCGTCCCAGATGGAAACACCGTTGTCCTTGAGGTACTGGATATTGGTGTCGCCCTTAAGGAACCACAGCAGCTCGTGGATGATCGAGCGCAGGTGGCACTTCTTGGTGGTGACCAGGGGAAAGCCGTCGGCCAGGTCGAAGCGCATCTGGTAGCCGAACACGCTGTGGGTACCAGTACCGGTGCGGTCACTTTTGATAGTGCCCTTGTAAAGGACATGACTCATCAGATCGAGGTACTGCTTCATATAAAGCCTTTGGACGAAGGTTCAGACGGGGCGGAACTATAGAAGCCCAAGTCCTGCCGTTCAATTATCCTTCGTCAGATTAGGCTCTTTTACGAACGTTTGTATGCCCAAATCATCAGGCCGATACCGCCGAGGATCATCGGCAGGCACAGCACCTGGCCCATGGTCAGCCAGTTCCAGGCCAGGTAGCCGAGCTGGGCGTCCGGCACGCGGACGAACTCGACGATAAAGCGGAACAGCCCGTAGCAGGCGGCGAACAGGCCGGACACCGCCATGGTCGGGCGCGGCTTGCGCGAGTAGAACCAGAGGATGGCGAACAGCGCCACGCCCTCCAGGGCGAACTGGTACAGCTGCGAGGGATGCCGCGCCAGTTGCTGCGGGTCGGTGGGAAACACCATGGCCCAGGGCAGGTCGGTGGCCTTGCCCCACAGCTCGGCGTTGATGAAGTTGCCGATGCGCCCGGCGCCCAGGCCGATGGGTACCAGCGGGGCGATAAAGTCCATCAGCTCGAAGAAGCTCTTGCCGTTGCGCTTGCCGAACCACCAGGTGGCCAGCATCACCCCGAGCAGCCCGCCGTGGAACGACATGCCACCTTCCCAGACCCGCAGGATCTTCGCCGGTTCGGCGATATAGGCCGCGAAGTCGTAGAAGAACACGTAGCCCAGACGGCCGCCGAGTATCACCCCCATGGCCACCCAGAACACCAGGTCGGAGAGCTTCTCCTTGTTCCAGCCGGCGTCGAAGCGGGCCAGCCGGCGCGAGGCCAGCCACCAGGCGCCACCGATGCCGACCAGGTACATCAGGCCGTACCAGTGGATTTTCAGCGGGCCCAGGGCGATGGCCACCGGGTCGATCTGCGGGTAAGGCAGCATCAATCACTCCTTAGATCAAAAAACTCAGACCCACGCTGAACAGCAGCAGGGCGAACAGACGCTTGAGCAGACGCGGCGACAGGCGATGGGCCAGGCGCGCGCCGAAGCGGGCGAAAAACATGCTGGTGACGGCGATCCCGACCAGCGCCGGCAGGTAAACGAAACCGACGCTCCACGGCGGCAACTGCGGGTTGCCCCAGCCGGTGGCGACGAAACTCAGCGCGCCGGCGAGGGCGATCGGCAGACCGCAGGCCGCCGAGGTGGCTACCGCCTGCTGCATCGGTACGCTGCGCCAGACCAGGAAGGGCACGGTCAGCGAGCCGCCGCCGATACCGAAGATCGCCGAGGCCCAGCCGATCACCCCGCCGGCCGCCGCCAACCCCGGCTTGCCTGGGACAGCGCGGCTGGCCCTGGGTTTCAGGTCCAGGGCCATCTGCGCGGCGATGACCAGGGCGAACACGCCGATGATCTTCTGCAACCAGCCGCCCTCGATGGCCGCCGCGGTCAGCGCGCCCAGCGCCGCGCCGAACAGGATGCCCAGGCTCAGCCAGCGAAACAGCGGCCAGCGCACCGCGCCCTGACGCTGATGCTCGAGCGCGGAATTGATCGAGGTGAAGACGATGGTGGCCAGCGAGGTGCCCACCGCCAGGTGGGTGAGAATCTCCGCCGGCATGCCCTGCGCGGCGAAGCTGAAGACCAGCACCGGCACTATGATCAACCCGCCGCCCACGCCGAACAGGCCGGCCAGCACGCCGGCGGCCGCGCCCAGCAGCAGGTAGAGCAGCAGTTCCATCGACACCCCCGAAAACAAAGCGGCATGGTAGCGGAATTGCCCCGGCAGCGGCAGGCTCCGGGCGTCGGGCACCGGGCGCCGGGCGCCGGGGCGGATCCACTCCGCCGTTTCGGCTTCGTGCTAGCCTGCTAGGCACACTCCGTACAAGGATCGTCCCATGTGCCTGATCGTTTTCGCCTGGCGTCCAGATCACCCGCAGCCGCTGCTGCTGGCGGCCAACCGCGACGAGTTCTACGCCCGCCCCAGCTGGCCGCTGCGCGAGTGGGACGACGCGCCGGGGCTGTTCGCCGGACGCGACCTGCAGGCCGGCGGCACCTGGCTGGGGATGAGCGCGGATGGCCGCTTCGCCGCGCTGACCAATATCCGCGACCCCAGCCAGGAGCCCGGCCAGCGCTCGCGCGGCGAGCTGCCGGTGGCCTTCCTGCGCGGCACGCTGACGCCGCAGGCCTACCTCGCGCAGATCGCGGCCAGGGCCAGCGACTACGCCGGCTTCAACCTGTTGCTCGGCGATGCGCGCCAGCTCTGGTACTACAACAGCCGCGAGGACGACCCGCGCCCCCTGGCGGAAGGGCTCTACGGCCTGTCCAACGCCAGCCTCGACAGCCCCTGGCCCAAGCTGCAGCGGGCCAAGGCGACGCTGGAGAACTGTCTCGACGCGCCCGACAGCCAGCGTCTGCTGGCCCTGCTGGCCGACACCACGCAACCACCCGAGCACCTGCTGCCCGACACCGGCGTCGGCCCGGCGGTCGAGCGCCTGCTGGCCACCGCCTTTATCGCCAGCGCCAACTACGGCACCCGCGCCAGCACCGCGCTGCTGCTCAACGCCGACGACAGCTGGGAGCTGGTCGAGCGCAGCTTCGGTCCGCAAGGCAGGCCGCTGGGCGAGGTGGCTGTACGCAGGTAAGGGGCGCCACGCGCGGCCTAACGGGTAGCCCGGATGTCACCCGGGCTACTAGATAGAAACACCGGCTCAGGCCTGGATATTCGACGCGGGGTTGATCACCCGGCCCAGGCCGAGGTTGCGCAGGGCCAGGTGCAGGGTGCTGTAGATCAGGTGCGGGTTGTCCATGGTCATCACCTGGCCGAGCAGCTCCCTGGCCTTGCTCAGGGTGATCTGGCGCAGCAGCCACTTGACCTTGGGCAGGTTGGTGGCGTTCATCGACAGCGAGTCGAAGCCCATCGCCAGCAGCAGCACGGCGGCAGCCGGGTCGCCGGCCATCTCGCCGCAGATACTCACCGGCTTGCCTTCGGCATGGGCATCGTGGATCACCTTCTGCAGCGCCTGCAGCACCGCCGGGTGGAGGAAGTCGTAGAGGTCGGCGACCCGCGGGTTGTTGCGGTCCACCGCCAGCAGGTACTGGGTCAGGTCGTTGGAGCCGACCGAGAGGAAGTCCACCTGGCGCGCCAGCTCGCGGGTCTGGTAGACCGCGGCGGGAATCTCGATCATCACGCCGATAGGCGGCAGCGGCACGTCGGTGCCTTCGTCGCGCACCTCGCCCCAGGCGCGGTGGATCAGGTGCAGCGCTTCCTCCAGCTCCTGGGTGCCGGAGATCATCGGCAGCAGGATGCGCAGGTTGTTCAACCCTTCGCTGGCCTTGAGCATGGCGCGGGTCTGCACCAGGAAGATTTCCGGGTGGTCGAGGGTGACGCGGATGCCGCGCCAGCCGAGGAAGGGATTCTCTTCCTTGATCGGGAAGTAGGACAGCGCCTTGTCGCCGCCGATATCCAGGGTGCGCATGGTCACCGGCAGCGGGTGGAAGGCCTGCAGCTGCTCGCGGTAGGTGGCCAGCTGCTCCTTCTCGCTGGGGAAGCGCTCGTTGACCATGAACGGCACTTCGGTGCGGTACAGGCCGACGCCCTCGGCGCCGCGCTGCTGGGCGCGGGCGACGTCGGCGAGCAGGCCGGTGTTGACCCACAGCGGCATGCGCTGACCGTCGAGGGTCTCGCAGGGCAGCGCGCGCAGGGCGTCGAGGCCCTCGGTGAGCTGGCGCTCCTCCTCGACCACCTCGGCGTACTGCTTGCTCAGCAGCTCGCTGGGGTTGGTGAACACCTCGCCGTGGTAGCCGTCGACGATCAGCTTGATGCCGTCGATCTTCGAATAGGGCAGGTCGACCACCCCCATCACCGTGGGGATGCCCATGGCGCGGGCGAAGATCGCCACGTGCGAGTTGCCCGAGCCGGTCACCGAGATCAAGCCGGCCAGCTTGCCCTCCGGCACCTCGCCGAGCATCGCCGGCGACAGCTCCTCGCTGACCAGGATGGTGTTGTCCGGGTAGACCAGGGCGCTCTTGCGCTCCTCCTGCAGGTAGGCGAGCAGGCGCCGGCCGAGGTCGCGCACGTCGCTGGCGCGCTCGCGCAGGTAGGCGTCGTCCATCAGCTCGAAGCGCTGCACGTGGTCGAGCACCACCTGGCGCAGGGCGCCCTGCGCCCACTGGCCGGTCTTGATGACCTTGCGCACCTCGTTACCCAGGGCGGCGTCGTCGAGCATCATCAGGTAGACGTCGAACAGCGCGCGTTCTTCCTTGCGCAGCTGGGTGGCGAGCTTGGCGGACAGCTCGTGCATGTCCTCGCGTACCCAGCCCAGGGCCTTGTCGAACAGCTCCAGCTCGGCGGCAATGTCGTCCACCGCACGATCCGGCACCACGTTGAGGTCGGCCGGCGGCAGCACCACCACCGCGGTGCC
>NZ_AVOF01000220.1:0-5574 GCF_000465935.2 Pseudomonas sp. EGD-AK9 | reverse complement strand
GGACGTGCCCAGCCACACCCTGTCCGCCGGCCAGCAGCGCCGCGTCGCCCTGGCGCGCCTGTACCTGGCCGATGCGCCGCCGCTGTGGGTGCTCGACGAGCCTTTCACCGCCCTCGACAAACAAGGGGTGGCGCAGCTGGAGCAGCACCTGGCGGCGCACTGCGAGCGCGGCGGGGGGGTGGTGCTGACCACCCACCACAGCCTGCAGCACAAGCCGGCCACCTACCGCGAACTGGACCTGGGGCAGCACGCCGCATGAGCAACGTCTTCAGCCTGCTGCTCGCCCGTGAAATGCGCCTGCTGGCGCGGCGTCCGGCCGAACTGGCCAATCCGCTGGTGTTCTTCGCCATAGTGGTCGCGCTGTTCCCGCTGGCGGTGGGGCCGGAGACGCAATTGTTGCAAACCCTTTCGCCGGGGCTGCTGTGGGTGGCGGCGCTACTGGCCGTGCTGCTCTCGCTGGACGGGCTTTTCCGCAGCGATTTCGAGGACGGCTCGCTGGAACAGTGGGTCCTTTCGTCGCACCCCCTGCCTCTTCTGGTGTTGGCCAAGGTGCTGGCACACTGGCTGTTCAGCGGTCTGGCGCTGGTGCTGCTGGCGCCCCTGCTGGCGCTGATGCTCGGCCTGCCCGGGCGCTGCCTGCCGGTGCTGCTGCTGTCGCTGCTGCTCGGCACCCCGGTGCTGAGCCTGCTCGGCGCGGTGGGCGCGGCGCTCACCGTCGGTCTCAAGCGCGGCGGCCTGCTGCTGGCGCTGCTGATTCTGCCGCTGTACATCCCGGTGCTGATTCTCGGCAGCGGGGCGCTGCAGGCGGCCCTGCAAGGATTGCCGGCGACCGGCCACCTGTTGTGGCTGGCCAGCCTCACCGCCCTGGCGGTGACCCTGACACCTTTTGCAATTGCCGCCGGCCTGACCATCAGCGTCGGCGAATAATAACGAACCGTGAACCGTGGCCCGCGCTTCCCCGGATTGCATCCGGGCCACGTTTGAGTGATGAGTCGAGCGATGAACTGGACGTGGTTTCACAAGTGGGGTTCGCCCAAGTGGTTCTATGAGATCAGCGGCCGCTGGCTGCCCTGGCTGAGCATCGCCGCCGGGCTGCTGATCGCCGCCGGGCTGGTCTGGGGCCTGGCCTTCGCGCCGCCGGACTACCAGCAGGGCAACAGCTTCCGGATCATCTACATCCACGTGCCGGCGGCCTTCCTCGCCCAGTCGATCTACGTGATGCTGGCGGTCGCCGGCCTGGTCGGCCTGGTGTGGAAGATGAAGCTGGCCGACGTCGCCCTGCAGCAGGCCGCGCCCATCGGCGCCTGGATGACCGCCATCGCCTTGCTCACCGGTGCCATCTGGGGCAAGCCGACCTGGGGCACCTACTGGGTGTGGGACGCGCGCCTGACCTCGATGCTGATCCTGCTGTTCCTCTACTTCGGCGTGATCGCCCTGGGCAACGCCATCAGCAACCGCGACAGCGCGGCCAAGGCCTGCGCGGTGCTGGCCATAGTCGGGGTGGTCAATATCCCGATCATCAAGTACTCGGTGGAGTGGTGGAACTCGCTGCACCAGACCGCCACCTTCAAGATCACCGAGAAGCCGGCCATGCCGGTGGAAATGTGGCTGCCGCTGCTGCTCGCCGTGCTCGGCTTCTACTGCTTCTTCGGCGCCGTGCTGCTCTACCGCATGCGCACCGAGGTGCTCAAGCGCGAGGCGCGCAGCAGTTGGGTGAAAGCCGAGGTCGAATCCCTGGTGGAGGGCAAGGCATGAGTTTTTCCTCCTTCGCCGAGTTTCTCGCCATGGGCAGCCATGGCGCCTACGTGTGGAGCGCCTACGGCATCAGCCTGGCGGTGCTGGCGTTGAATGTGGCGTGGCCGATCCTGGCGCGCCGCCGTTACCTGCAAGACGAGGCGCGCCGTTTGCGCCGGGAGAAGTCGAAGTGAATCCGGTCCGCAAGAAACGTCTGTACATCGTTCTGGCCATCCTCTGCGGCGTCAGCATCGCCGTGGCCCTGGCGCTGACCGCGCTGCAGGAGAACATCAACCTGTTTTACACCCCGACCCAGATCGCCGACGGCGAGGCGCCGCTCGATACCCGCATCCGCGCCGGCGGGCTGGTGGAGGAGGGCTCGGTGAAGCGCTCGCCGGACAGCCTGGAGGTGGACTTCGTGGTCACCGACGGCGCCAAGGGCATCACCATCCGCTACCAGGGCATCCTCCCCGACCTGTTCCGCGAGGGCCAGGGCATCGTCGCCCTGGGCAAGGTCAACGAGCAGGGCGTGCTGGTGGCCGACGAGGTGCTGGCCAAGCACGACGAGAACTACATGCCGCCGGAAGTGATGCAGGCGCTGGAAAAGAGCGGCATGAAGCAGCAACACGACGCCGCCACTGCCGGCAAACAGGCCTACCAGCAGGAGAGTGCGCAATGATCCCCGAGCTCGGCCATCTGGCGATGATCCTGGCGCTGTGCCTGTGCCTGGTGCAGGCCACGCTGCCGCTGATCGGCGCCTGGCGCGGCGACCACCAGTGGATGAGCCTGGCGCAGCCGGCCGCCTGGGGCCAGTTCGCCTTCCTGCTGTTTTCCTTCCTCTGCCTGACCTACGCCTTCATGGTCGACGACTTCTCCGTCGCCTACGTGGCCAACAACTCCAACAGCGCGCTGCCCTGGTACTACAAGTTCAGCGCCGTGTGGGGCGCCCACGAAGGCTCGCTGCTGCTGTGGGCGCTGATCCTGGCCGGCTGGACCTTCGCCGTGGCGATCTTCTCCCGCCACTTGCCGGAAGAGATGCTGGCCCGCGTGCTGGCGGTGATGGGCATGATCAGCATCGGCTTTCTGCTGTTTCTGATCGTCACCTCCAACCCCTTCGAGCGCCTGCTGCCGAATGCGCCGATGGACGGTCGCGACCTCAACCCGCTGCTGCAGGACTTCGGCCTGATCGTCCACCCGCCGATGCTGTACATGGGTTACGTCGGCTTCTCGGTTGCCTTCGCCTTCGCCATCGCCGCGCTGCTCGGCGGCAAGCTGGACGCCGCCTGGGCGCGCTGGTCGCGGCCCTGGACCATAGTCGCCTGGGCCTTCCTCGGCATCGGCATCGCCCTGGGCTCCTGGTGGGCTTACTACGAACTGGGCTGGGGCGGCTGGTGGTTCTGGGACCCGGTGGAGAACGCCTCCTTTATGCCCTGGCTGGTCGGGACGGCCTTGATCCATTCGCTGGCGGTGACCGAGAAGCGCGGGGTGTTCAAGAGCTGGACCGTGCTGCTGGCCATCGCCGCCTTCTCCCTCAGCCTGCTCGGTACCTTCCTGGTGCGTTCCGGGGTGCTGACCTCGGTGCATGCCTTCGCCACCGACCCGGAGCGCGGCGTGTTCATCCTCGCCTTCCTGCTGCTGGTGGTGGGCGGCTCGCTGGCGCTGTTCGCCCTGCGCGCGCCGGTGGTGCGCAGCCAGGTCGGCTTCGGCCTGTGGTCGCGCGAGACCCTGCTGCTGGTCAACAACATCGTGCTGGTGGTAGCCGCGGCGATGATCCTGCTCGGCACCCTCTACCCGCTGGTGCTCGACGCGCTGACCGGGGCCAAGCTGTCGGTCGGCCCGCCTTACTTCAACGCGCTGTTCGTGCCGCTGATGGCGCTGCTGATGGCAGTGATCAGCGTCGGCGTGCTGGTGCGCTGGAAGGACACCCCGCTGCACTGGCTCGGGCGCATGCTGGCGCCGGTGTTGGTGGCCAGCGTGGTGCTGGCGCTGGTCGCCACCTTCGTCCACGGCGACTTCCACTGGGCGGTGCTCGCCGTCTGCCTGCTGGCGGCCTGGGTGGTGCTGGCCGGTGCCCGCGACATCCTCGACAAGACCCGTCACAAGGGCCTGCTCAAGGGCCTGCCGAGCCTCGGTCGCAGCTACTGGGGCATGCAGATGGCACATTTCGGTTTCGCGGTATGCGCCCTCGGCGTGGTGCTGACCAGCCTGGGCAGCTACGAGCGCGACCTGCGCATGGCGCCGGGCGATACGGTGGAACTCGGCGGTTATCGCTTCCAGTTCGACGGCGCGGTGCACCATGAGGGGCCCAACTTCATCTCCGACAAGGGCACGGTGCGGGTGTTCGACGGCGAGCGGCAGATCAAGGTGCTGCACCCGGAGAAGCGTCTGTACACCGTGCAGCAGGCGACCATGACCGAGGCGGGCATCGACGCCGGCTTCACCCGCGACCTCTTCGTCGCCCTCGGCGAGCCGCTGGAGCAGGGCGCCTGGGCGGTGCGCGTGCACATCAAACCCTTCGTCCGCTGGATCTGGCTGGGCGCGCTGCTGATGGGCCTCGGCGGTTTCCTCGCCGCCAGCGATTCGCGTTACCGGATCAAGGTGCGCACCCGCGTGCGCGAAGTCCTCGGCATGGCGGAGGCCAAGGCATGAAACGACTGTTGCTGCTGCTGCCGCTGCTGGCCTTTCTCGGCATCACCGTGTTTCTCTACCGCGGGCTGTTCCTCGACCCCTCCGAGCTGCCCTCGGCGCTGATCGGCAAGCCCTTCCCGGCCTTCAGCCTGCCGTCGCTGGACGATCCGGCGCGCACCCTGACTCAGGAGGACCTCAAGGGCAAACCGGCGCTGGTCAACGTCTGGGCCACCTGGTGCCCGGCCTGCCGTCACGAGCACCCGGTGCTGAACAAGCTGGCCGAGGCCGGCGTGGTGATCCACGGGGTCAACTACAAGGATGAACGCGAGCCGGCGCAGAAATGGCTGCGCGACCTGCACAACCCCTACCAGCTCAACATCGAGGACGCCAAGGGCAGCCTCGGCCTGGACCTGGGCGTGTACGGCGCGCCGGAAACCTTCTTCGTCGATGCCCAGGGCATCATCCGCCACAAGTTCGTCGGCACCATCGACGAGCGCGTCTGGCGCGAGAAGCTGGCGCCGATCTACCACCAACTGGTCGACGAGGTGCAGCCATGAAGCGCCTGCTGCTCAGTTGCGGTCTCAGCTTGGGCCTGCTGGCCGGCGCCCAGGCCGCCATCGACACCTTCGAGTTCGCCAGCGAGGCGGAGCGCCAGCGCTACCGCAACCTGATCGAAGAACTGCGCTGCCCCAAGTGCCAGAACCAGAACATCGCCGATTCCGACGCGCCGATCGCCATGGACCTGCGCCGCGAGATCTTCCGCATGCTGGAGGAGGGCAAGAGCAACGAGCAGATCATCGACTTCCTGGTCTCGCGCTACGGCGACTTCGTGCTCTACAACCCGCCCGTCACCGGGCGCACCCTGCTGCTCTGGTACGGCCCGGCCGGCCTGCTGCTGATCGGCTTCGGCGTGCTCGGGACCATCGTCCTGCGCCGCCGCAAGCAGCAGAAGACGCGCCCGGCCGCCGGCCTCTCCGCCGATGAGCAGCAGCGCCTCGCCGCGCTGCTCGAGCAAAACTCTCAGGACAAGAAAGACCAATGATCGATTTCTGGTTGCCCGCCGGGTTGCTGCTGCTGACCGCCCTGGCGTTTCTGCTGATCCCGGTGCTGCGCATTCGCAAGCTGCAGGCCGAGGAAGACCGCACCGCCCTCAACGTCACCCTCTACCAGGAGCGCCTGCAGGAGCTGGAAACCCAGCGCCAGGCCGGCGTG
>NZ_AVOF01000219.1:0-5579 GCF_000465935.2 Pseudomonas sp. EGD-AK9 | reverse complement strand
GGGCGGCCTGCACCGCGCGGCTCTGCGCCAGCGCGGCCTGCACCTCGGCATCCTCCGGCGCCTCCAGCGCCTGGCCGAGCAACGCGACCTCGCGGCATTTCTGCACGGCGAAGGCCAGCCAGCTCTTCAGTTCGGCGTCCAGCTGATCCTCGCGTTCCAGGTCCACCGGACTGTGCAGCAGCGAGCAGGACGGCGCCACCCACAGGCGCTCGCCCAGGCGTTCGTGGGCATGGCGCAGCAGCGCCAGCGTCTGCTCCAGGTCGCAGCGCCAGACGTTGCGACCGTTGACCACGCCGAGCGACAGCACCTTGTAGGCCGGCAGGCGATCGAGGATGGTCGGGTACTGCTCCGGCGCGCGCACCAGGTCGATATGCAGGCCGTCCACCGGCAGATTGGCGGCCAGGCCGAGATTGTCCTCCAGGCCGCCGAAGTAGGTGGCGATCAGCTTCTTGCCCGGCTCGCGCTGCAGCAGGTTGTAGGCACGCTCGAAGGCGTTCTTCCAGTCCTGCGGCAGGTCCAGCGCGAGGATCGGCTCGTCGATCTGCACCCATTCCACGCCCTGGGCGGCCAGGCGCTGGAGTATCTCGCCGTAGACCGGCAGCAGGCGTTCGAGCAGCTCCAGCTTGTCGAAGTCGCTGCCCTTGGCCTTGCCCAGCCACAGGTAAGTCAACGGGCCGATCAGCACCGGCTTGACGGCGTGACCGAGGGCATGGGCTTCGTCCACTTCCTCGAACAACTGCTCCCAGCTCAGGGCGAACTGCTGGTCGACGGCAAACTCAGGCACCAGGTAGTGGTAGTTGGTATCGAACCACTTGGTCAGCTCCTGGGCGTGGGCGCCGCCGCAGCAACTGTGGTCGCTCTGGTTGCCAACGGCGCCACGGGCCATGGTGAACAGGGTATCGAGGCCCGGCTTGCCGGCGGCCGGACGAAAGCGCTCGGGGATCACGCCCAGCGCCAGGGAATGGCCGAGCACCTGGTCGTACCAGGCGAAGTCGCCGACCGGCAGCAGCTCGATGCCGGCGTCCTTCTGCAGCTGCCAGTGCTCGGCCCGCAGGCGCTGGCCGACCGCACGCAGGCCGGCCTCGTCGAGCGTGCCTTGCCAATGGGCTTCGAGGGCTTTCTTCAGTTCGCGGTCGCGACCGATACGGGGAAAACCGAGGGAATGGGACAGGGCCATGTCAGAACGCTCCATAGGGAAATCGGGATGGCGCTATTCTCGGCAGACGCATCGAGTGAGACAAACTCAAGATATTTGTATTGATCTATAGAATCACTCATGTAGCCTGGATGAGGCTTTACCCATCCACCATCGAGCGGCGCGCGCCGGCGGTGGATACACACAGTGTCATCCACCCTAGGTCCGTGAGTCCGCCATGCTCGAACTACGCCATCTGAAAACCCTGCACGCCCTGCGCGAAACCGACAGCCTGGTGGAGGCCGCCGAGCGCCTGCACCTGACCCAGTCGGCGCTGTCGCACCAGTTCAAGGAGCTGGAGGAACGCCTCGGCCTGCAGCTGTTCGTGCGCAAGACCAAGCCGGTGCGCTTCACCAGCGCCGGCCTACGCCTGCTGCAGCTGGCCGACGCCACCCTGCCGCTGCTGCGCGGTGCCGAGCGCGATCTGGCGCGCCTGGCCGGTGGCACCGCGGGCCGCCTGCATATGGCCATCGAGTGTCACAGCTGCTTCCAGTGGCTGATGCCGACCATCGACCAGTTCCGCGATGCCTGGCCGGAGGTGGAGCTGGACCTGGCCTCGGGCTTCTCCTTCGCCCCGCTGCCGGCGCTGGCGCGTGGCGACCTGGACCTGGTGGTGACCTCGGATCCCCTCGAGCTGGCCGGCATCACCTACGTGCCGCTGTTTACCTACGAGGCGATGCTCGCCGTGGCCAACCAGCACCGCCTGGCAAGCAAGGCCTATATCCAGCCGGAGGACCTGGCCAGCGAAACCCTGATCACCTACCCGGTGGAGCGCGACCGTCTGGACATCTTCACCCGTTTCCTCGAACCGGCCGACGTCGAGCCGGCGCAGGTGCGTACCTCGGAGCTGACGGTGATGATGATGCAGCTGGTGGCCAGCGGCCGCGGAGTCTGCGGCCTGCCCAACTGGGCGCTGCACGAGTACAGCTCGCGCGGCTACGTCAGCGCCAAGCGCCTGGGCGAAAAGGGCCTGTTCGCCACGCTCTATGCGGCGATCCGCAGCGACATGCTGGATGCGCCCTTTATGCGCGACTTCCTGCTGACCGCCAAGGACACCTCCTTCGCCAGCCTGGAAGGGGTCAGCGTGGCGCGCTGACGGCCAGCGCCAGCATTGATCTGGATCAAGGCGCCTCGCACGCGGCGGGTCTTTACTGACAATACCTTCACCCACCTGCGGCCCGCGCCATGATCCAAGCCCTGCGCCAGCGCCATTCGAGGCTTGCCGGACACCTGGCGGTGCTGTGGCTCGTGCTGTTTCTCGGCTGCTCCCTCGTCCATGTCGACAGCCACCCCCATCTGGATGGGCAACTGGGCGAGGAGTCGGCCAGCGTTCTCAATCTCGAGGAGGCGGCCACGTTCCTGCAGACCACCCACGGCCATGGCGCGGCGGGGACCGGTGCGCTGACCAACAGCTGCAGCGCCCTGCAGACCATCCTTTTCAGCCAACTGCTGTCGCTGCTGGCACTGGCCGCGCTGATCGCCATGCCCGGTCTGCTCGCCCTGCCCGGCAGGCTGCGCGGCCGCCTGCTGCGTCTCGTCCCCTGCGCGCACGCGCCCGGTTTCCCGCCGCCCCTGCACCTGCAACTGCAGCGCTTCAACGAATAACCCCGCCTCTTCCAGTGCAATGCGCAGCCTGCCCGCGCCGGTCATTCGCCGTGCCGGCAAGCTCCCTCCGATTACTGGAGAGTCCGTCATGTCTCACGATCTGCGTCCGGCCCCCGCGGCCACTACCTGGCGTTTCTGGCCGGCCCTGCTGCTGTTCGGCGCCATCGCCCTGTTCCTCCTCTGGGAGGAGCACGAAGCCCATCTGCTCGGTGCCCTGCCCTACCTGGTCCTGCTGCTCTGCCCGCTGCTGCATCTGTTTATGCACCGTGGGCACGGTCGGCACGATCGTCACTGAGGCGGGAGGCTGCCGCATATGGAAACTACGACCTCGGCCTACGGCCTGTGGGGCCTGGTGATAGTCAACTCACTGGCGTTCATCCTGTTCGCCTTCAGCTTCTTCAAGCCCAGCAGCGCGCGGGACTGGCGTACCTTCGGCAGCTTCGCGGCCTTTATCGTCGCGCTGTTCGTCGAGATGTACGGCGCGCCGCTGACCCTCTACCTGCTGGCCGGCTGGCTGCAGAGCCGCTACCCGCAGCTCGACCCGCTGTCCCACGAGGCCGGCCATCTGTGGCACAGCCTGCTGGGCCTAGAGGGCGATCCGCACTTCGGCGCGCTGCATATCCTCGGCAACCTGCTGATCTTCGCCGGTTTCTGGCTGCTGGCCAGCGCCTGGCGCGTGCTGTATCGCGCGCAGCAGGCCGGCGAGCTGGCCGACAGCGGCCCCTACGCGCGCGTTCGCCATCCGCAATACCTGGCCTTCGTGCTGATCATGCTGGGCTTTCTGCTGCAGTGGCCGACCCTGCTGACCCTGCTGATGTTCCCCGTCCTGCTGCTGATGTACGTGCAGCTGGCCAGGCGCGAGGAGCAGGAGATGCTCGTGCACTTCGGCGACACCTATCGCCGCTACCGCGACGCCACCCCGGCGTTCCTGCCCTGGCCAACGGCCCGCCCGCACGCCGCCGCGGACACGAGGAAGCAACCATGAACCACTTGCCCATGCCGCAGCCCACGGCAGCGCCCGATGGCCAGGAACAGGTGCTCGACCCGGTGTGCAGGATGGCCGTCGTCCCTACCGCGGCCAGTGCCAGCGCCGAGTTCGCCGGCACCCGCTACTGGTTCTGCTCGGCGCATTGCCGCGACGAGTTCCTGCGCGATGCGCCGCGTTACGTTGCCGGCAGCGCCGCTCAGCCCTGCCAGCACAGCCATGCGCCGGCTGCCGCCACACCGGCGAGCGCAGGCCGGCAACTGGCGAAGGACCCGATCTGCGGGATGATGGTGGACAAGGCCACGGCACTGTCGCGCGAGCGCGGCGGGCGCACCTACTACTTCTGCAGCGACAGCTGCGTGCGCACCTTCGAGTCGCCGGAGGCCGAGCTCAAAGCCATGCAGTCCCGCGTGGCCATCGCCCTGACCGGGGTGCTGGCGCTGGCCCTGCTGCGCGCCGGCGCCTTTATCGGCCTGGCCACCGGCGCCATGCTGATGAGCTGGGTGCCGTTCGACGCGCTGCCGTTCTTCACCTGGGGCATGTGGCTGTTCCTGCTGGTGACACCGGTGCAGTTCATCGGCGGCTGGAGCTTCTACAAGGGCGCGTGGAATGCCATTCGCACGCGCAATATCAACATGGATTTCCTGATCGCCATGGGCACCTCGGTGGCCTACTTCTACAGCGTCGCGGTGCTGTTCTTTCCCGAGGTGCTGCCTGTCAAGGTGGGCGAGCGTGAGGTCTATTTCGAGGTCTCGGCGGTGATCATCGCCTTCGTCCTGCTGGGCCGCTACATGGAGGAGATCATCAAGAAGAAGTCCTCGGCCGCGGTGCGCCGTCTGCTCGACCTCAAGCCGGCCATCGCCCACGTGATCCGCGACGGCGAGGAAGTCGACCTGCCGGTGGAGAACGTCATGGTCGGCGAGATGCTGGTGGTCAAGCCCGGCGAGAAGATTCCCACTGACGGCGAGGTCAGCGAAGGCCAGACGAGCGTCGACGAGTCGATGCTGACCGGCGAATCGATGTCGGTGGACAAGCGCCCGGGCAGCGCGGTGATCGGCGGCACCCTCAACCGCAGCGGGGTGTTCCGCTTCAAGGCCAGCCGGATCGGCGCCGACACGGCGCTGGCGCAGATCATCAGGATGGTCGAGGAGGCGCAGGGCAGCACCGCGCAGATCCAGCGCCTGGCCGATCAGGTCACCGCCTACTTCGTCCCGGCAGTGGTCGGCGTGGCCTTCCTGGCGCTGTTCGGCTGGTGGCTGGCCGGCAGCTTTCCCCAGGGGCTGATGGCCTTTATCGCGGTGCTGATCATTTCCTGTCCCTGCGCGCTCGGCGTGGCCACCCCCGCCGCGCTGATGGTGGGGGTCGGCAAGGGCGCCGATAACGGCATCCTGATCCGCGGCGGCGAAGTGCTGGAGCGGGCGGAAAAGCTCTCCACCGTGGTGTTCGACAAGACCGGCACCATCACCCGCGGCGAACCCGCGCTGACCGACCTGCTGGCCTTCGGCGGCGCCGCCGAGGACGAGGTGCTGCAGCTGGCCGCCGCCGTCGAATCCGGCTCCGAACATCCGCTGGGTGCGGCCATCGTGCGCGCTGCCCGCCAGCGCGGCATGCGCCTGCCGAAGGCCGATGCGATCGCGGGCATCGCCGGCCATGGTATCGCCGGCACGGTCGAGGGGCGCACCGTCTGGCTCGGCAACCGGCGCCTGTTCGCCCGCGAGGGGATCGCCAGCGCAGAGGCCGAGGCGAGCCTGGTCGCCCTGGAAGCCGATGGCAAGACCGCCATGCTGGTCGGCG
>NZ_AVOF01000218.1:0-25317 GCF_000465935.2 Pseudomonas sp. EGD-AK9 | reverse complement strand
AGAGGACTCCTTAGCTCGGATGCGCCACGGGGCGCAGTGCGGCAGATTGTCCGATGTCGCTAGGCAGCAAATTTGCTCAACTTCGACGCGAAAGTGTTCAGAGTCGCCCCCCCTGCCGCTATGCACAGGATGGGTGGATCAAGCTGTGGATAAGCCGTGCGCAGAAGCCGCCGGGCCAGGCCCATCAAGGCCTGCCGTGAATCGTGTATTTATTGAACGATATCAAGCAGTTAATAGATCAGACCATGCACAGATACTGTGCACCAGGTTGTGCATAAGCTGTGATCAGTCGGCGCCAGCCCCTACCGGCACTGGACTTGCCGCGGCTGGCCGAGAAACAGCCAGGCGCGGCGGCGCGGCGACTTATCCACCCGCGACAGCCGGCGCCAGGCTGCGGCGCGGTGGACTATGCACAGATGCTGTGGAGCAAACTGTGCATAGGCTGTTCGGTCCAGGCTGCAGCCCAGGCTGCGCAAGGCTTTCCGGCAATCGAGCAAAAATCGAGCAGAATCAATCAGATAGAAGATGCTTGTGCACAAATGCTGTGCGCCGTTCTGTGCACAGCCTGTGGGCAGGCGGCGCCAGGTCAGACCCTGCGGGGCCTGGGCCCGGGCGCGCGTTATTTGCTCAATCAAGCGGCAGAACCTGGAGTAGCCGCGGGGAGCCTGACTCCTGCCGGCAACCGCGGCACAGGATCGCCGGCAAGCCGGTTCATCCAGAGCGAATCACGCCGCACAACCGTCAGCGTACCAGGCCACCCCGCAGGGCATCGCCAGCCGTGCGCTTCGGCTTAGGGCTTGAGCTTGCCGGCGCAGCTGCCGGTGGCTTCGACCAGACGCTGCTGCAGCGCCGCATCGGGCGGCGACTGGCGACTGATCGCCTGCACTTCGGCCTCGCTGAACTCCCGACTGACCTTGTCGGCGGCGCAGTCGCAATAGGCCTGCAGCTGCGGCTGCTCGTAGCCGGCCGGCGCGCCGTTGATGCATTGCTGAACGAACTCGGTTTTCGCCTGCGCCGTCCACTCGGCCGCAGACAACGGCAGGGCAATGGCCAGCGGCAGGGCGAAGGCGAGCAGGTGGCGATGGTTCATAAGACACTCCTTTTCGATGACAGGCGGCAAACCGCCGCCCTGGGGTTGTGAACCCCCGGCGTCGCCATGAGTTCCGCCGAATGGTCGAACGGTCGAACGGTCGTCCGGATAGCGACCCTGCAGTACGCATGAACACAACAAGTTGTCGCCCTGGCGGCCCCAGGCCAGGGCCCGCGCGGAGTAAAGTAGCGCCATCCGCCGGTGCTCCCTGCCGGCCCCGCTCGAGAAGGAACGCCCCATGCCCGACAACGCCCAGCAATTTGCCAGCGACAACTATTCCGGCATCTGCCCCGAGGCCTGGGCCGCCATGGCCGAGGCCAACCAGGGCCACCAGCGCGCCTATGGCGACGACGAATGGACGGCGCGCGCCGCCGACCACTTCCGCCGCCTGTTCGAGACCGACTGCGAGGTGTTCTTCGCCTTCAATGGCACCGCAGCCAACTCCCTGGCCCTGGCCTCGCTGTGCCAGAGCTACCACAGCGTGATCTGCTCGGAGACCGCCCACGTCGAGACCGACGAATGCGGCGCCCCGGAATTCTTCTCCAACGGTTCCAAGCTGCTGCTGGCGCGTACCGAGAACGGCAAGCTGACGCCCGCGGCGATCCGCGAAGTGGCGCTCAAGCGCCAGGATATCCACTACCCCAAGCCGCGCGTGGTGACCCTGACCCAGGCCACCGAGGTCGGCACCGTGTACCGACCGGACGAGGTGCGCGCGATCAGCCAGACCTGCAAGGAGCTGGGGCTGAACCTGCACATGGACGGCGCACGCTTCTCCAACGCCTGCGCCTCCCTCGGCTGCAGCCCGGCCGAGCTGACCTGGAAGGCCGGCGTCGATGTGCTGTGCTTCGGCGGCACCAAGAACGGCATGGCAGTGGGCGAGGCCATCCTGTTCTTCAACAAGGCCCTGGCCGAGGACTTCGACTACCGCTGCAAGCAGGCCGGCCAGCTGGCCTCGAAGATGCGCTACCTGTCGGCGCCCTGGGTCGGCATCCTGCAGGACGACGCCTGGCTGCGCTACGCCGGCCACGCCAACCGCTGCGCCCAGCTGCTGGCCTCGCTGGTCGAAGACGTGCCCGGCGTCAGCCTGATGTTCCCGGTTGAGGCCAACGGCGTGTTCCTGCAACTGTCGGAACCGGCGCTCGCTGCCCTCACCGCCCGCGGCTGGCGCTTCTACACCTTCATCGGCGCCGGCGGTGCGCGCTTCATGTGCAGCTGGGACACCGACGAGGCGCGGGTGCGCCAGCTGGCGGCCGATATCCGCGAGGTGATGAGCGCCTGAGTGCAGGCCCCCTCCACCTGGGCGCTTACGGCTGGTGCCGCGGCGTGACGCCAGTAAGGCCGGTACGCGCGGCGCCCCTACGGAGTGGCCGCGGCGCACCGGCCTACATCTTCCAGCGCAGGTTGAAGGCGATATTGTTGGCTTCGCTGCTGTCGCTGAACACGCCGTTGTAATCGACGTCGAGGACGATGTTCGGGGTGATCGAGTAGTCGAGGTTGAGCTCGACCAGGAAGCTGTTGCGCGGCAACTCGGTACCCAACACGCGAAACTTGTCGCCGCCCTCCAATTGCAGGTCCAGTTCCGGGCGCAGGTCGCCGTTGATCTGCCGCCAGGTGAACGAGCCGTTGAGCAGCAGATCGCGCTCGGCCAGCTGGAACAGCTGCTGGCCGCGCACACCGAGGCTGGTGCTGAGCAGCTCGTTGCGCTGGCTGTCCGCAGACAGTGCGGCGGCCCCGCCCTGCTCGCTGAAGCTGTCGCTGCGCTGGTCGATCAGCAGCAGGCCGACGAAGGGCTCGACATAGGCCGGCTCGTCGAACTTCAGGTGCCAGGCCAGCTCGCCGAAGCCCTGCGCGGTGTTGACGTCGTACTGGCGGGTCAGGCGCTCCGGGCCGTCGATCAGGCGCACGTCGCGCTGGCTGTCGATCTGGTGCTGGCTGTAACCGCCGCCGCCGAACAGCTTGAGCGTGCCGCGCGACAGTTCGACATCGCGGCCGCCGTACAGCGCGTAGCGGTAGCTGTCGGAGTCGGCCTTGGCGTCGCGCGAATCGACATCCAGCTGCTCCTGGCCGTAGCCGAAGGCGCCACCCAGGCGCCAGTCGCCGTATACCGGCCAGTCGCCACCGAACAGCATGCTCTCGTGATCCTGGATGATCTCGCCGGCGTTGCCGTCATCGTCGATGCGCTGGCGCCCGCCGCCCACCTGCACCCAGTAGGGCAGCGCGCGCTCGGGCGAAGCGAGGTTGCGGCGCAGGTTGCCCAGCGGCGCACGCGACAGGTTGAGGTCGTCGAACATCACCGCCGAGGCGATGCTGGCATGGGCGTCGCCGGACAGCTTGTTGAAGGTGTCGGCCACCTCGTCCTCGCCCAGGTCGAGCAGGGTGCGGTAAACCTCATTGTCTTCGTCCAGGCTCTCGGCCGCTTGAGCGAAAGCCACCTGGTTGGGGGTACGCGCCAGGCTGGAGAAGCTGGTGTCGTTGCGCGTCAGGGTCAGGGTCACGGCGTTGCCGGCGTAGCTCAGGCTGGGGTCGAGAAAGGCCAGGTTGGAGCTGACGCTGTCGAACTGGCCGCTCAACTGCCCGGCGCTGAGGATGTCGTAGCTGGTGGCCGGCGCGTAGGTGCCGTTTTCCGCCAGCACCTGCACGGTGCCGGCCAGGCTGGCCAGGCCGCTGACCAGCACCTGATCGGCATTGCCGGCGGCATCGGCCTCCACCTGGTAGACCGAGCCGGGGCTGAAGATCAGGTCACCGGCGACGTTCAGCGTGCCGATGGAGTTGCCCGGCGCCAGGGTGCCACCGCTGTTGATCTGTACGTTACCGACGCTGCCGGCACCACCCAGGGTGCCACCGCTCTGCACCTGGATAGCGGAAAGCAGCGAGCCATTGACCGCCAGGGTGCCGCCGCGAACCTCTGCACTGCCACCCTCTCCGCCGGAACCGGAGAGGCTGCTGCTTCCAGTCAGCTCGAGCAGGCCGGGGCCATCCTTGATGAAGGAACCCGAGCCGGAAAGTGCACCGGCGAAGCTGGTATCGCTCGCCTGGTTGACCGTCAGCGTGCTCATGATCTGGATGGCGCCACCAGTGCCGGCCAGGCTGGACATCTGCAGATCGAAGCTGGACAGCTCCAGGGTGCCGCCGTTGACGGTATAGGCCGTGGCATTGGGCAGCGCCCCCTCCACTGTCCCGGCCAGGGCACCGCCCTCGAGCACAGTGCCGCCGCTGTAGCCGTTGGCCGCGCCGAGCAGCAACAGGCCGTCGCCGGTCTTGATCAGCGCCCCGCTGCCGCCGATGGCGCTGCCGAGGACGACGAGGTTGCCGTTGGTATCGAAGATGCCGCCATTGGGCCCCAGTGGCGCGAGCCGATCGGAGATGTCGAAGCCGTTGTCCACCGCCCACTGCAAGCCGCCGCCGTTGAGCGTCAGCGAGCCGCTGCCCAGGCTGCTGGGGTCGCCGAAGTTGACCAGCCCCTGCTCGACGATCAGCTCGCCGGTGAAACTGGAGTTGAAGCCGCTGAGCGTCAGCACCCCGCTGCCGCGCTTGATCAGCGCCGAGTCCACCGCGCCCATGATCGAGCCCGACACCTCGGTGGACAGGTTGTTGCCGCCGACGCCGAGTCGTACCGAGCCCAGATCGAAGACACCATCGCCTTCGATGGAACCGGCCGAGAGAATTCCGTCGTCGTTCGGCCCACCGCCAGTGAAGGAGAAGAAACCGCCGCTCTCGCTGATCAGGCGGGCATTGCCTGCGGTGCTGCGCTCGGCGAAGACCGCCACGCTGTTGGCACCGATCACTCGGATCTCGGCGTCGCCGGCACTGCTCTGGCCGACGAACAGGATGCTGCCGAATCCGACGCTGAGCCTGGCGTTGCCAGCCGTGCTCTGGCCGAGAAACTGCACATCGCCGTCGATGGTCGAGTTGGCGGCGCTGCTGCGCCCGTCGAAGATGGTCAGGCCGCCATCGCTGTTGCTGATGCTGGCGGAGCCGGCGTTGCTGCCGTCGAGGAAAAAGGTGGCGAAACTATCGCTGGGGTTGCTGATGCTGGCGCTGCCGGCGCTGCTGCTGTCGCGAAAGTTGATGTCCTGCTCCAGAGCGCCGCTGTCGAGCGTGCCCGAGGCCGTGTCATTGCCGGTGAAATCCAGGGCCCAGGCTGTCGCCGAGGCCAGCGCCGCGACTACAAGCAAAGCGCGACGCGCAACGCGTCCTGGCGTAACGGAATCCATTGCCGCTCCTCCCCTTGCCAAATCGGGCAAATGGCTCACGCAGGGTGAGCCGGGTACTCAGGAGCGAACTGCAACCAGACTCGTGCGCGGGCACGGCGGCCGGCGCACGGTTGGTAACGTCCTGACAGTTGCAGCAAGACTAGCCAAACCCTGGCCAACCGCCAGCAAACTGGGGCGCTCGGAACACGGAAATCCGAGCGCTCTGGCGGGCGCGTCTGCCTACCGGCGAGCCGATGGCCGCTGGAGACGCGAGAGGCGACTCAATAATCGATCACCACGTCACCCTTGGGCACGCTGCAGCAGGACAGGATGTAGCCCTCGGCAACGTCCTCGTCGGTGATCCCGCCGTTGTGCTCCATGTCCACCTCGCCGGCGGTCTTCATCACCTTGCAGGTGCCGCAGATGCCCATGCCGCACGCCTTGGGGATGTGCAGGCCGAGCTTGGCGGCGGCGGCGTGCACGGTTTCGCCGGGGGCGACGCGGATACTCTTGCCGGTGCTGACGAACTCCACCTGGTTGAGGTCGGCCGCCGGTATCTCCGGCGCGTCGGCGGCCTCGGCGGCGTGCTCCAGGGCATCGGCCTTGGCCTCGGGCGGCGTCGCACCGAAGGATTCCTCGTGGTAACGACGCATATCGAAGCCGTTGGCCTCGAGCAGGCGCTTGACCGCACCCATATAGGGCGTCGGGCCGCAGCAGAACACCTCACGCTCCATGAAGTCCGGGGCGATCAGCTCCAGCATCTTCTGGTTGAGGTAGCCGCGATAGCCGGACCAGGTTTCGCCGATCTCGTACTTCTCGCAGATCAGGTGCAGCTTGAAGTTGCTGATGCGCGAGGCCATGTGGCGCAATTCGCGGTGGTAGATGATGTCCTTGGGCGTGCGCGCGCTGTGCACGAAGCACATGTCCACCGCACCGTTGGTGTCGAAGAACCAGCGCGCCATCGACATCACCGGGGTGATGCCGACGCCGCCGGACAGCAGCAGCACCTTGTCGGAGGGGAAATCGATGGCGTTGAACAGCCCCACCGGACCGTGCACCGGCAGTTGGTCGCCCTCGTTGAGGTTGTCGTGCAGCCAGTTCGACACCTTGCCGCCCGGCACCCGCTTGACGGTGATGGAGAAGCTGTAGGGCACCGACGGCGAGCTGGAGATGGTGTAGGAGCGCATGATTGGCGCCCCCTCGATCTCCAGTTCGAGGGTGACGAACTGTCCCGGCTTGAAGAAGAACAGTACCGGCTGATCGGCCATGAAACAGAAGGTGCGCACGTCCCAGGTTTCCTGGATCACCTTGACGCAACGCACCAGGTGGCGGCCGTTGCTCCAGGTCTGGGTGGTAACCGGGTTGAGGAAGGCGTTGGTGGTCATGAACGGCTCTCCACGCGGCCGGACATCGGCCTATATGGCATCGATTGTGCGAAACGCCGCGGGCCCTCATTTATCTGCCAGCGACATCGGCATGCTCATCGCGACCTGCCGCTTGGCACGGGGCCTGGCGCGTCGGAAACGCATTCGGCCATGTCGCCCATGGATAAGGTTTCGCGGCGCGGCGAATCCACACTCAGCCTCAGAGCAAACCCGACAACGCGCGGCCGCCGAACCGCTCGCAGCAGCCGCCACAACGCCTTGCGTCACCACCGTATCAGCCACTTTTGCGGCTGCCGCCCCCGCGCCAGCCATGAGGAGTCACCGATGGACTGCACCCACACCCTGAGCCTGGGCGACCCGCTGGAGCCCGCACGCAAGGCCACCGCCGGCATGCTGCGCGAGCGCGAACGCACCTTCTCGCTGCCGCAACCCTTCTACAACGACGAGCGGCTGTTCCAGATCGACATGCAGGAGATCTTCCACAAGGAGTGGTTGATCGCCGGCATGACCTGCGAAATCCCGGCCAAGGGCAACTTCCTCACCCTGCAGCTCGGCGACAACCCGATTCTCGTGGTCCGCGGCGCCGAGGGGCAGATTCATGCCTTCCACAACGTCTGCCGCCACCGCGGCTCGCGCCTGTGCGTGAGCGACAAGGGCAAGGTGGCCAAGCTGGTCTGCCCCTACCACCAGTGGACCTACGAACTGGACGGCCGCCTGCTGTTCGCCGGCACCGAGATGGGCGCCGACTTCGACCTCAAGGACTACAGCCTCAAGCCGGTGCACTGCAAGAGCGCCGGTGGCTTCATCTTCATCAGCCTGGCGGAAAACCCGCCGGCGATCGACGAGTTCCTCGCCACCCTGGCTCACTACATGGAGCCGTACGACATGGAGAACACCAAGGTCGCGGTGCAGAGCACCATGAAGGAGAAGGCCAACTGGAAGCTGGTGATCGAGAACAACCGCGAGTGCTACCACTGCAACGGCTCGCACCCGGAGCTGCTCAACACCCTGCTGGAGTGGGACGACACCAACGACCCGCGCGCGACCCAGGAATTCAAGGATCACGTCGCCGAATGCGCCGCCGCCTGGGACGCGGAGAAGATTCCCTACGCGCATGCCGGCTTCGGCCTGCGTAACCGCATCGTACGCATGCCGCTGCTCAAGGGCACCGTGTCCATGACCATGGACGGCAAGCAGGGCTGCAAGAAGCTGATGGGGCGGATCAAGAACCCGGACCTGGGCTCCATGCGCATCCTCCACCTGCCCCATTCGTGGAACCACTGCATGGGCGACCACCTGATCAACTTCACCGTGTGGCCGATCAGCGCCCAGGAAACGGTGGTGATCACCAAGTGGCTGGTGCACAAGGACGCGGTGGAAGGCGTCGATTACGACGTCGAGCGCCTGCGCCAGGTGTGGGACGCCACCAACGACCAGGACCGTCGCCTCGGCGAGGAAAACCAGCGCGGCATCAACTCCACCGCCTACCAGCCCGGCCCCTACTCGAAGACCTACGAGTTCGGCGTGGTCAACTTCATCGACTGGTACAGCGAGCGCATGCTCAACAACCTCGGCGAAGCCCCGGCGCAGTTGCGCCAGGTGGCCGGCGAGTGATGACGCTGAGCCTGCTGCTGGTGATCGGCTTGGCGGCCTACGGGCTGCTGGCCTGTCGGCCGCAGCGCGGCTGATTCAGCCTGCAAGCCCCGGCATCCTGGCGGATGCCGGGGTTTTCTATTGGCGGCGCCACACCCAACCCTAGGAACGGCGCGCGGCGAACCAATTTAGTCGCGAGAATCCCTGCCCCCTACAAAACAGGAGGAGCGGGAGAGCAAGGCCGCGCAGGAGCTTCGCGGCCGAAGCCGCTCCGACAGGGGCACAACGACTAACGGCGCCCCCCAACAAAAAGCCCCGCCAGATCGCTCTGGCGGGGCTTTTCATTAACAGCTCGAGGCTAGCCGCTATGGGTCAGGCCTTGTTGGCTTTCTTGGCAGCGCGGGTGCGCTCGCCTTCGTCGAGGATCTTCTTGCGCAGACGGATCGACTTCGGCGTCACTTCGCACAGCTCGTCGTCCTGGATGAATTCCAGAGCCTGCTCCAGGGTGAAGCGCACTGGCGGCACCAGGGCAATGGTTTCGTCCTTGCCCGAAGCGCGCATGTTGTCGAGCTTCTTGCCCTTGGTGGGGTTGACGCCCAGGTCGTTGTCGCGGCTGTTCAGGCCGACGATCTGACCGTTGTAGATTTCCTGGCCGTGCTCGACGAACAGCTTGCCGCGCGCCTGCAGGGTTTCCAGGGAGTAGGTCAGCGCCTTGCCGGTATCGATCGACACCAGTACGCCGTTCTGACGGCCAGACATGCTGCCCGGCTTGACGGTGTCATAACGGTCGAAGATCGAGGTCAGGATGCCCGCGCCGTTGGTCAGGGTCAGGAACTGGTTACGGAAACCGATCAGACCGCGAGCCGGGATGTTGTATTCCAGACGCACGCGACCTTTGCCGTCCGGCGACATGTTGGTCAGGTCGCCCTTACGTAGACCCATTTCTTCCATGACCTTGCCCTGGGATTCTTCAGGGATGTCGATGGTGACGTTCTCGAACGGCTCCTGCTTGACGCCGTTGACTTCGCGGATGATCACTTCCGGGCGGCCAACGCCCATTTCGAAGCCTTCGCGGCGCATGGTTTCGATCAGCACCGACAGGTGCAGCTCGCCACGACCGGAGACCTTGAACTTGTCGGCGCTGTCGCCTTCCTCGACCCGCAGGGCCACGTTGTACAGCAGCTCCTTGTCCAGGCGCTCCTTGATGTTGCGGCTGGTGACGAACTTGCCTTCCTTGCCGCAGAACGGCGAGTCGTTGACCTGGAAGGTCATGGATACGGTCGGCTCGTCGACGGTCAGCGGCTTCATCGCTTCGACGTGGTTGATGTCGCACAGGGTGTCGGAGATGAACAGCTGATCCATGCCGCTGACGCAGACGATGTCGCCGGCGGTGGCTTCTTCGACGTCGACGCGGTGCAGGCCGTGGTGGCCCATCAGCTTGAGGATACGGCCGTTACGCTTCTTGCCGTCGACGTCGATGGCGGTCACCGGGGTGTTCGGCTTGATCTTGCCACGGGCAATACGGCCAACGCCGATGATGCCGAGGAAGCTGTTGTAGTCCAGCGCGGAAATCTGCATCTGGAACGGGCCGTCGAGGTCGACGTTCGGCGCCGGCACGTGGTCGACGATGGCCTGGTACAGCGGGGTCAGGTCTTCGGCCATGGCGGTGTGGTCGAGACCGGCGATGCCGTTCAGGGCGCTGGCGTAGACGACCTGGAAGTCGAGCTGCTCGTCGGTGGCGCCGAGGTTGTCGAACAGGTCGAAGATCTGGTCCATGACCCAGTCCGGACGCGCGCCGGGACGGTCGATCTTGTTGATCACGACGATCGGCTTGAGGCCGGCTTCGAAGGCCTTCTTGGTCACGAAACGGGTTTGCGGCATCGGGCCGTCCTGGGCGTCGACCACCAGCAGTACGGAGTCGACCATCGACATCACGCGCTCGACTTCGCCGCCGAAGTCGGCGTGGCCGGGGGTGTCGACGATGTTGATGCGGTAGTCGTTCCACTTGATGGCGGTGTTCTTGGCCAGGATGGTAATGCCGCGCTCTTTTTCCTGGTCGTTGCTGTCCATCACGCGCTCGTCATTGAGCTCGTTGCGTTCCAGGGTGCCGGACTGACGCAGCAGGGCGTCGACGAGGGTGGTTTTGCCATGGTCGACGTGGGCGATGATGGCGATGTTGCGCAGATTTTCGATCACTGTGTGTATCTCGATCAGAGGATGCGGTGTGTCGCCCAGTGTGGACGACGAATATGAAGAAAACGGGATCAGCAGGCAGAGCGGTCGGGAGGGCGGTGGCGGATACTGCCGCCGTTCAGCCCGGGCGTCTTATGCCGGACGATAAACGCGCACATTGGCATGCCCCTCGCTCAGCAAGTGGTGGGCATGCAGGCGGCTCATCACGCCCTTGTCGCAATACAGCAGGTACTGGCGGTTCTCATCCAGTTCCTTGAACTTGTTGTTCAGCGCGTAGAACGGCAGCACCTGCACCTCGATGCCGGGCAACTCGAGCGGCTCGTCCTCGGCGGCATCGGGGTGGCGGATGTCGATGACGATCTGCCCGGCCAGCGCCTCGCGCACCTCCTCGACCTGCACGTCCTTGCCCAGCTCGTCGATCACCCGGTCGATGGGCAGCAGGGTAGCGCGCTCCAGGGCACGCTCGAGAATGGCCATGTCGAACTGCGCTTCTTCGCGCTCGATGCGATAACCGCGGGCCTTGGTGGTCGGGTTGACCGAAATCACCCCGCAATACTCGGGCATGTGCTTGGCGAACTCGGCGGTGCCGATGCGCGTGGCGGTGTCGATGATGTCCTGCTTGTGGCTGGCGATCAGCGGGCGCATCACCAGCATGTCGGTGGCCGCGTCGATCACCGCCAGGTTGGTCAGGGTCTGGCTGGAGACCTGGCTGATCGCCTCGCCGGTGACCAGCGCCTCGATCTCCAGGCGCTCGGCCATGCGGGTGGCGGCGCGCAGCATCATGCGTTTGAGGATCACGCCCATCTGGCTGTTGTCGACCTTGCCGAGGATCTCGCCGACCACCTCTTCGAACGGCACGCTGATAAACAGCACGCGCTGCGAACGGCCGAACTTCTGCCACAGGTAGTGGGCCACTTCCATCACGCCCAGCTCGTGGGCGCGACCGCCGAGGTTGAAGAAGCAGAAGTGGCTGACCAGGCCGCGGCGCATCATCTGGTAGGCCGCCACGGTGGAGTCGAAGCCGCCGCTCATCAGCACCAGGGTCTGCTCCAGCGAGCCCAGCGGGTAGCCGCCGAGGCCTTCGTGGCGATGATGGACGACGAACAGACGCTGGTCGCGGATCTCCATGCGCACTTCGACTTCCGGCTTCTTCAGGTCGATGCCGGCCGCATTGCACTCCTGGCGCAGGCGCGAGCCGACGTGGCGCTCGACGTCGATGGAGCTGAAGGCGTGCTTGCCGCCGCGCTTGCAGCGCACGGCGAAGATCTTGCCCGGCAGCTGGTCGGCGTAGTGGCGCTTGCAGTGCTCGGTGATGTCGTCCAGATCGCCCAGCGGGTACTCGTTGACCTCGAGGAACAGGCCGATGCCCGGCGTGCAGCGCAGGCGCTCGGTCATCTCGGCCAGCAGGCGCGGATCGTCCAGGTCGGTCTCGACCTCCAGGTTGTCCCACACACCGGTGACCTTCAACTCGGGGTCGAGGTCGCGCAGCACAGTGCGGATGTTCTTCCCCAACTGGCGGATGAACTGCTTGCGCACCGGGCGGCTCTTGATGGTGATTTCCGGGAAAACTTTGACGATCAGCTTCATGAATTGGGCGCCTGCAGGGGCGACGGAAAAACAGGGGCGCGGATTATAGCGGAAATTGCTCAAGCTTTGACCAAAAATACTGCACGCCTCATTGATCGCACCAAAATAGGACATATCGATATTTGGCAGCCCTCAAATGGTGCAAATATTTCTGCGCATGCCCCATGCAGGCCGCGCAGCGCCTGAGTTTTCGGGCCTCTGTCCATTCCGGGGCACTGGCATGCAATTTGCTCCCTTGTGAGGCAGGTTGCCCTGGAGGACTATCCCGCCGGGCTTCACCGCACATATCGGGGCTCCACGAAGCGAGCCTTTTCCACCTGGAGGACAACATGTCTAAGGCTGTTCAACTGATCAAAGAACACGACGTGAAGTGGGTAGACCTGCGCTTCACCGATACCAAGGGCAAGCAGCACCACGTGACCATGCCGGCTCGCGACGCCCTGGACGACGATTTCTTCGAACACGGCAAGATGTTCGACGGCTCCTCCATTCATGGCTGGAAAGGCATCGAAGCCTCCGACATGATCCTGATGCCGGTCGACGACACCGCCGTGCTCGACCCCTTCACCGAAGAGCCGACCCTGATCCTGGTCTGCGACATCATCGAGCCGAGCACCATGCAAGGCTACGACCGCGACCCGCGTTCCATCGCCAAGCGCGCCGAAGAGTTCCTCAAGACCACCGGCATCGGCGACACCGTGTTCGTCGGCCCGGAGCCGGAGTTCTTCATCTTCGACGAAGTGAAGTTCAAGTCCGACATCTCCGGCTCGATGTTCAAGATCTACTCCGAGCAAGGCTCCTGGATGACCGACGGCGACGTCGAAGGCGGCAACAAGGGCCACCGCCCGGCCGTCAAGGGCGGTTACTTCCCGGTTCCGCCGTGCGACCACGACCACGAAATCCGTACTGCCATGTGCAACGCCATGGAAGAAATGGGCCTGGTCGTCGAAGTGCACCACCACGAAGTGGCCACTGCCGGTCAGAACGAAATCGGCGTGAAGTTCAACACCCTGGTGGCCAAGGCTGACGAAGTTCAGACCCTGAAGTACTGCGTGCACAACGTCGCCGACGCCTACGGCAAGACCGCGACCTTCATGCCGAAGCCGCTGTACGGCGACAACGGCTCGGGCATGCACGTGCACATGTCGATCTCCAAGGACGGCAAGAACACCTTCGCCGGCGAAGGCTATGCCGGTCTGTCCGAGACCGCCCTGTACTTCATCGGCGGCATCATCAAGCACGGTAAGGCCCTGAACGGCTTCACCAACCCGTCGACCAACTCCTACAAGCGTCTGGTTCCGGGCTTCGAAGCCCCGGTCATGCTGGCCTACTCGGCCCGTAACCGCTCCGCCTCGATCCGTATTCCTTACGTATCCAGCCCGAAAGCCCGCCGCATCGAAGCGCGCTTCCCGGACCCGGCGGCCAACCCCTACCTGTGCTTCGCCGCGCTGCTGATGGCCGGCCTGGACGGCATCCAGAACAAGATCCACCCCGGCGATGCCGCCGACAAGAACCTGTACGACCTGCCGCCGGAAGAAGGCAAGCTGATCCCGCAGGTGTGCGGCAGCCTGAAGGAAGCGCTGGAAGAGCTGGACAAGGGCCGCGCGTTCCTGACCAAGGGCGGCGTGTTCTCCGACGACTTCATCGATGCCTACATCGAGCTGAAGAGCGAAGAAGAAATCAAGGTGCGCACCTTCGTGCACCCGCTGGAATACGACCTGTACTACAGCGTCTAAGCCAGCCTCGCGCCGCCCTGTGCGGCGCACTCGAAAGCCCCGCCCGGCCCTGCCTGGCGGGGCTTCTTTGCGCCTGCAACGTGCACACCAAAATACCCGCCCACGTTTTCGGATCCTCGGTGCCCCCGGCGCACCCTGCCCCGCTTTCATCTTATGCATCACAACGCCACAGCACGGCACTTGCCAGGGCGCCTTGCCGGTGCAAGGCTTAGCCGCATCACCCAGGGAGGAAATGGCCCATGCGCCCGTTGCTCGCTTGCCTGCTGCTCGGCCTGGCCCTGCCGGCCGCCGCGCAGATCTACAAGTACACCGATGCCAACGGCAACACGGTGTTCACCAACCAGCCGCCGGACGGCACCGCCGCCGAGAGCGTCAGCCTGCCGCCGACCAACACGGTAGAAATGCAGGCGCCAAGCGCGCCGGCCGCCGGCAGCGAACCGACCGCGCAGGCCGAGGCGCCCTACTCGGTGCTGAGCCTGACCGGCATCCCCGACGATGAAGCCATGCGCGCCAACAACGGCACCTTCAGCGTCGGCGTCGACATCCAGCCGCGCCTGGCAGCCGGCCACCGCCTGCGCCTGCTGCTGGACGGCCAGCCGCACGGCCAGGCGAGCAACGTGCCGCGCCTGCAACTGGTCAACGTCGACCGCGGCGAACACAGCCTGGCAGTCGAGGTGCTCAGCGGCGACCGGGCGATCCAGCAGAGCGCCAGCGTCACCTTCACCGTGCAGCGGGTCAACACCAGCAGCCCGGCGCTGCGACCGCCACCCCCACCGCCCAAACCCACTCCGAGACCGGCGAACTGACCTATGCGTCCACTGCTTCTCTGCCTGCTACTGATCGCCCAGGGCGCCCTGGCGCAGGTCTACACCTACGTCGACGCCGAGGGTAACCGGGTGTTCACCGACAAGCCGCGCAGCAACAGCGCGCAGCCGGTGATCCTCTCCCCCTCCAACAGCGTGCAGCTCAGCCAGCCCGGCAGCGCAGCGGCGCCCGCGGCCCCCGCCGCGGTGAGCAAGATGGCCATCCACTACCAGCTGCTGCGCATCCTGGTGCCCGAGCCGGACGCCTCGGTGCACAACGCCTCGGGCGAGCTGATCGTCACCGCCACCAGCGAACCCGGCCTGCTGCCCGGGCACAGCTACCGCCTGCTGCTCGACGGCCAGGTGCAGGGCGAACCGAGCCGCAGCCCGGTGTTTCCACTGCAGCACGTCGACCGCGGCACCCACCTGCTGGCCGTGGAGATCATCGACGCCGCCGGCCTGACCGTGGAGCGCACCCCGCCCCAGCCCTTCCATATGCACCGCATGTCGCTGGCACAGAAACGCAAGGTCAACCCCTGCCAGAAGGACGACTACGGCGTGCGCCCCGAGTGCCCGCTGAAGGACAAGCCCAAGGAAGAAGTCAGCATCCTGCCCTTCCTCTGAACGCCATTGCACCTTTGTGGTGCAATGGCGCGCACCACCTCCTAAGCTGTCCCTATTTTGGGTCGTAATTGCCCGCCCCACTGCGCCGCAACCCCGCGAAAACCCACCAGGGCGCAGAGAACATGCGTCTTTTCGGGGCTTTGGTTTGCTTCTTGCATTTTCCTGCCCATTGCCGGAACGCGCTGCCTATGACCATCAACGACGCTCTGCACCGCCTGCTACTCGACAACCTGACCACCGCCACCCTGCTGCTCGACAGCCAGCTGCGCCTCGAGTACATGAACCCGGCGGCGGAAATGCTCCTGGCCGTCAGCGGCCAGCGCAGCCATGGCCAGTTCATCAGCGAGCTGTTCACCGAATCGCCCGAGGCGCTGTCGTCGCTGCGCCAGGCGGTGGAACAGGCGCACCCGTTCAACAAGCGCGAGGCGGTGCTGACCTCGGTCACCGGCCAGACCCTGACCGTCGACTACGCCGTCACCCCGCTGTTCAACCGCGGCCAGACCCTGCTGCTGCTGGAAGTGCACCCGCGCGACCGCCTGCTGCGCATCACCAAGGAAGAGGCGCAGCTGTCCAAGCAGGAAACCACCAAGCTGCTGGTGCGTGGCCTGGCCCACGAGATCAAGAACCCGCTCGGCGGCATCCGCGGCGCGGCCCAGCTGCTGGCGCGCGAGCTGCCGGAAGAGCACCTGAAGGACTACACCAACGTCATCATCGAGGAAGCCGACCGGCTGAGAAATCTCGTGGACCGTATGCTCGGCTCGAACAAGCTGCCGTCGCTGGCGATGACCAATATCCACGAGGTGCTGGAGCGGGTCGCCAACCTGATCGAGGCGGAGAGCCAGGGCGGCATCACTTTGGTGCGTGACTACGACCCGAGCATCCCCGACCTGCTGATCGACCGCGAGCAGCTGATCCAGGCGGTGCTCAACATAGTGCGCAACGCCATGCAGGCCATCGCCGGGCAGAAGCACGACATGGGCCTGGGCCGCATCAGCCTGCGCACCCGCACCCTGCGCCAGTTCACCATCGGCCACACCCGCCACCGCCTGGTGGTCAAGGTGGAGATCATCGACAACGGCCCGGGCATCCCCGCCGAGCTGCAGGAAACCATCTTCTACCCCATGGTCAGCGGGCGGGCCGACGGCACCGGCCTGGGCCTGGCCATCACCCAGAACATCATCAGTCAGCACCAGGGCCTGATCGAATGCGAGAGCCACCCCGGCCACACCGTGTTCTCGATCTTCCTGCCGCTGGAACAAGGAGCAACCTCGCCATGAGCCGCAGTGAAACCGTCTGGATTGTCGACGACGATCGTTCCATCCGCTGGGTGCTGGAAAAGGCGCTGCAGCAGGAAGGCATGACCACCCAGAGCTTCGACAGTGCCGACGGTGTACTCGCCCGCCTGACCCGCCAGCAACCGGACGTGATCATCTCCGACATCCGCATGCCCGGCGCCAGCGGCCTCGACCTGCTGGCACGGATCCGCGAGCTGTACCCGCGCCTGCCGGTGATCATCATGACCGCGCACTCGGACCTCGACAGCGCGGTGGCCAGCTACCAGGGCGGCGCCTTCGAGTACCTGCCCAAGCCGTTCGACGTCGACGAGGCGGTGTCCCTGGTCAAGCGCGCCTTCCAGCACGCCCAGGAGCAGCAGAGCCTGGCCGCCCCGGCCGCCCAGGCGCGCACCCCGGAGATCATCGGCGAGGCGCCGGCGATGCAGGAGGTGTTCCGCGCCATCGGCCGTCTCAGCCACTCCAATATCACCGTGCTGATCAACGGCGAATCCGGTACCGGCAAGGAGCTGGTGGCCCACGCCCTGCACCGCCACAGCCCGCGCGCGGCGTCGCCCTTCATCGCGCTGAACATGGCGGCCATCCCCAAGGACCTGATGGAATCGGAGCTGTTCGGCCACGAGAAGGGCGCCTTCACCGGCGCCGCCAACCAGCGCCGCGGCCGCTTCGAGCAGGCCGACGGCGGCACCCTGTTCCTCGACGAGATCGGCGACATGCCGGCCGACACCCAGACGCGCCTGCTGCGCGTGCTGGCCGACGGCGAGTTCTACCGGGTCGGCGGGCATACCCCGGTCAAGGTGGACGTGCGCATCATCGCCGCCACCCACCAGAACCTGGAAACCCTGGTGCAGGCCGGCAAGTTCCGCGAAGACCTGTTCCACCGCCTCAACGTCATCCGCATCCATATCCCGCGCCTGGCCGACCGCCGCGAGGACATCCCCACCCTGGCCCACCACTTCCTCGCCCGCGCCGCCCAGGAACTGGCGGTCGAGCCCAAGCTGCTCAAGAGCGAGACCGAGGACTACCTCAAGCACCTGCCCTGGCCGGGCAACGTGCGCCAGCTGGAGAACACCTGCCGCTGGATCACGGTGATGGCCTCGGGCCGCGAAGTGCACGTCGACGACCTGCCGCCGGAGCTGCTCAGCCAGCCGCAGGACGCCGCGCCGGTGACCAACTGGGAACAGGCCCTGCGCCTGTGGGCCGACCAGGCCCTGGCGCGCGGCCAATCCAACCTGCTCGACAGCGCCGTGCCGGCGTTCGAGCGGATCATGATCGAGACCGCGCTCAAGCACACCGCCGGCCGCCGCCGCGACGCCGCCCTGCTGCTGGGCTGGGGCCGCAACACCCTGACGCGCAAGATCAAGGAACTGGGCATGAAGGTCGACGGCGTCGACGAGGACGACGGCGACGATTGATCCGCCGCGCGCAACGAAAAAGGGCATCCCGCGGGATGCCCTTTTTCGTTGGGTGCGCCGTGCGCACCACGCGATCAACCGCGCTGCGCGTTCTTGATCGAGATCTGCGTATTCAGCGTCCAGAAGTCGTAGAGCACGCCGAGCAGGAACAGGCCGCCGGTCAGCAGATAGAGGATCCCGGTGAGCCACTTGCCCTGGTACATGCGGTGCACACCGAAGATGCCGAGGAAGGTCAGCAGGATCCAGGCGACGTTGTAGTCGGTATCGCCGCCGGTAAAGCGCAGGTCGGCCTCGCGGTCCATCGAAGGGATCAGGAACAGGTCGATTATCCAGCCGATGAACAGCAGGCCGAGGGTGAAGAACCAGATGGTGCCGGTCACCGGCCTGCCGTAGTAGAAACGGTGCGAACCGAGGAAGCCGAAAATCCACAGCAGGTAGCCGATCAGCTTGCTGTGGGTGTCCTGTCGTTGCATGGCAATCTCCTTGTGCGATGGACAGTGTCAGACGCCCCACTCTACGCAAGGTTTCCCCCGCCCGCCCAGTGCCAATGACTTGATAGGGCTGCGACGCCCATATACTGTATATAAAAACAGTATTCGAGCGCCCGCCATGCAACTGATCGAGAAGCTCACCATCCTCGCCGACGCCGCCAAGTACGACGCCTCCTGCGCCAGCAGCGGCGCGCCCAAGCGCAGCTCCAAGGGCCAGGACGGCATCGGTTCGACCAACGGCATGGGCATCTGCCACAGCTACACGCCGGACGGCCGCTGCGTGGCGCTGCTGAAGATCCTACTGACCAATTTCTGCCTGTACGACTGCCAGTACTGCATCAACCGCCGCTCCAGCGACGTGCCGCGCGCCCGTTTCAACCCCGAGGAAGTGGTCAGGCTGACCCTGGATTTCTACAAGCGCAACTGCATCAGCGGCCTGTTCCTCAGCTCCGGCATCATCCGCTCGGCCGACTACACCATGGAGCAGCTGATCCGCGTCGCCCGCCTGCTGCGCCAGGAGCACCAGTTCCGCGGTTACATTCATCTGAAGACCATCCCCGATGCCGCACCGGAGCTGATCGCCGAGGCCGGCCTGTATGCCGACCGCCTCAGCGTCAATATCGAGCTGCCCAGCGAAACCAGCCTGATCCGCCTGGCGCCGGAAAAGAACGTCGCCAGCATCCACCAGGCCATGCACAGCATTCATCTCGGCGAGCGCGAGGCCCAGGAGGAACGCCGCGCGCCGCGCTTCGCCCCGGCCGGGCAGAGCACGCAGATGATAGTCGGCGCCGACGCCACCGACGACAGCACCATCCTGCACAACGCCCAGAGCCTGTATCACGACTACCGCCTGCGGCGCGTCTACTACTCGGCCTTCAGCCCGATTCCGCAGAGCCCGAAGACGGTGCCCTTCGAGGCGCCGCCGCTGCTGCGCGAGCATCGCCTGTACCAGGCGGATTTCCTCATGCGCGGCTATGGTTTCAGCGCCAGCGAACTGCTGGCCGGCCCCGGCAACCTGGCGCTGGACATCGACCCCAAGCTGGCCTGGGCGCTGGCCAATCGCGAGCAGTTTCCGGTGGATCTGAACCGCGCCGATGAATCATTGATCGCCCGCGTACCGGGCATCGGCGTGCTCAGCGCACGGCGCCTGGGCGCGCTGCGCCGCGAACGACGCATTCGCTACGAGGACCTCACGCGCCTGCGCTGCGCGCTGGAAAAGGCCAAGCCCTTTATCGTCACCCAGGACTACCGCCCGCCGCGGGCCGAACACGAATCCCTGGCGCTGCGCCAGCAACTGCGCGACACCCCGGCGCAGATGGCCCTGTGGTGATGCACAGCCTGCGTTTCGACGGCAGCTTCGCCACCTGGCGCCAGGCCGCGCGGCGCGCCCTGTTGCAGGGCTTGGCGCCGCATCAGCTGCAATGGCTGGACGAAGAAGCAGCGCCTGGCCTGTTCGACCAGCCCGCCGAGCGCGCGCCGCAGCCCAGCGGCCGCCTGCGTGTGTCGCCCGAGCTGCTGCAGTTGCTGGAAAGCGCCTCGCAGTACCGTGGCGAGGAGCGCTGGAGCCTGCTCTACCGCGTGCTCTGGCGCTTCGTGCAGGGCGAACGCTGCGCCGTGCTGGCCGGCGACCCCGATGGCAGCGAGCTGCATCGCCGGCTCAAGGCGGTGCGCCGCGAGGCGCATCATCTGCATGCCTTCGTGCGTTTCCAGCCATGCAAGGCATCAGGCGCGCCGGACTTCGTCGCCTGGTTCGAACCGGCGCACGACATCCTCGCCGCGGCCAGCGGCCACTTCGCCGAGCGACTGGGCAAACACAGCTGGCTGATCGCCACGCCGCGCGACGGCGCGTTCTGGGATGGCCAGCGCCTGCAGCACGAGCGCCGCTGCCCGGCGCAATGGCAAGCCTGGGCACAGCAGCCCGAGGATGACGGCCAGGCCCTGTGGCGTGCCTATTACGGCAGCACCTTCAACCCGGCCCGGCTCAACCGCACGGTGCTGCAGCAGCACCTGCCGCTGAGGTTCTGGAAGCACCTGCCGGAAGGGCCATTGATCCCGCAACTGATGAGCGAAGCGCGCGCCGGCGCGCAACGCGATGGCCAGGCATTGGTGCTGGCGGGCAGAAAGGGCAAACGCATTGGCGGGACAAACGAAGGGGACGCATCGCGTCCCCCGTCTGGCAGCGTCAGCGGAAGCGACGCCCCGGATCTTCCTCGCTGACCTCCAGCGCCAGGCCCTGGGACATGCTGGTCAGGTGGTCGCCGTCGGTTTCCGAGCCGAGCTTGATCATCAGGCGCAGGTCGTTGGCCGAGTCGGCGTAGAGCAGCGCGTCTTCGTAGGTGATCTCGCCCTGGGTGTAGAGGTTGTACAGTGCCTGGTCGAAGGTCTGCATGCCCTGCTCGGTGGAGCGCTTCATCAGGCCCTTGAGCTCGTGCACCTCGCCCTTGCGGATCAGGTCGGCGGCCAGCGGGGTGTTGATCAGCACCTCGATCACCGCGCGGCGACCTTTGCCATCCGGGGTTGGAATCAGTTGCTGAGCGACGATGGCCTTGAGGTTGAGCGACAGGTCCATCCACACCTGGTTCTGCCGATCGGCCGGGAAGAAGTTGATGATGCGGTCCAGCGCCTGGTTGGCGTTGTTGGCATGCAGGGTGGCCAGACACAGGTGGCCGGTTTCGGCGAAAGCCACGGCGTGGTCCATGGTCTCGCGGGTCCGCACCTCGCCGATCAGGATCACGTCCGGCGCCTGGCGCAGGGTGTTCTTCAGCGCCACCTCGAAGGACTCGGTGTCGATGCCCACCTCGCGCTGGGTGACGATGCAGTTCTGGTGCTGGTGGATGTACTCGATCGGGTCTTCGATGGAGATGATGTGGCCGCTGCTGTTCTTGTTGCGGTAGCCGATCATCGCCGCCAGCGAGGTGGACTTGCCGGTACCGGTGGCGCCGACGAACAGCACCAGGCCGCGCTTGGTCAGTGCCAGTTTCTTGAGGATTTCCGGCAGCTTGAGGTCGTCGATGGTGGGGATGTTGGTCTCGATGCGGCGCAGCACCATGCCCACCAGGTTGCGCTGATAGAAGGCGCTGACGCGGAAACGGCCGATGCCGCGGGCGCTGATGGCGAAGTTGCACTCGTGGTTCTCGGCAAAATCGCGGCGCTGCGCCTCGTTCATCACGCCGAGCACGGTCTCGCGGGTCTGCTCCGGCGACATGGCGTTCTTGGTCACCGGCATGATCTTGCCGTTGACCTTCATCGACGGCGGTACGCCAGCGGTTATGAACAGGTCGGAGCCGCCTTTTTCCACCATCAGGCGCAGCAGTTTTTCGAATTCCATCGTCGTTCTCGCAGCTTGGTGAGCAATGCCGTTCGGCAGCCATCTGCCGAATCGTAGGAGCGAACTCTGCTCGCGAACAGGGTAACGCCAAAAGCTTCGCTCGCGATGCTCGCTCCTACACCAGTTCCTAGAGGCTTTCCGGGCTCTTGGCCTTCTCGCGCGCGCTGTCGCGGCTGACCAGGCCCTTGGCCACCAGGGTCTTGAGGCAGGCGTCGAGGGTCTGCATGCCCAGCGAACCGCCGGTCTGGATCGCCGAGTACATCTGCGCCACCTTGTCCTCGCGGATAAGGTTACGGATCGCCGGGGTGCCGATCATGATCTCGTGGGCCGCCACCCGGCCGCCGCCGATCTTCTTCAGCAGCGTCTGCGAGATCACCGCCTGCAGCGATTCCGAGAGCATGGAGCGGACCATGGATTTTTCTTCGGCGGGGAACACGTCGACCACCCGGTCGATGGTCTTCGCCGCGCTGGTGGTGTGCAGGGTGCCGAACACCAGGTGACCGGTTTCCGCGGCGGTCAGCGCCAGGCGGATGGTTTCCAGGTCGCGCATCTCGCCCACCAGGATGATGTCCGGGTCTTCCCGCAGCGCCGAACGCAGGGCCTCGGAGAAGCCGTGGGTGTCGCGGTGCACCTCGCGCTGGTTGACCAGGCACTTCTTCGACTCGTGAACGAATTCGATCGGGTCTTCGATGGTGAGGATGTGGTGGTACTTGTTGCTGTTGAGGTAGTCGAGCATCGCCGCCAGGGTGGTCGACTTGCCCGAACCGGTGGGACCGGTGACCAGCACCAGGCCGCGCGGCACGTCGGTGATCTTGCGGAACACCTCGCCCATGCCGAGGTCTTCCATGGTCAGCACCTTCGACGGAATGGTCCGGAACACCGCACCGGCGCCGCGGTTCTGGTTGAAGGCGTTGACCCGGAAACGCGCCACGCCCGGCACCTCGAAGGAGAAGTCGGTCTCGAGGAACTCTTCGAAGTCCTTGCGCTGCTTGTCGTTCATGATGTCGTAGATCAGCGCGTGCACCTGCTTGTGGTCCAGCGGCGGCAGGTTGATCCGGCGAACATCGCCGTCGACGCGGATCATCGGCGGCAGACCGGCCGAGAGGTGCAAATCCGACGCGCCTTGCTTGGCGCTGAAGGCAAGCAGCTCGGTAATATCCATGGGACTCCCCAATTACAAGCAAGCAGGTAGAATGCCGCGAACCCTCAAACGGCCGGGCTGATAGAGCGCAGGTAATGTCCACGATAGCAGAGAATATTGCAAAGGTCGGAGCGCGCATCCGTGAGGCGGCGCAAGCCTCGCAGCGCAATCCGCTGGATATCGGCCTGCTCGCGGTGAGCAAGACCAAACCCGCCGCCGCCATCCGCGAAGCCCATGCCGCCGGCCTGCGCGACTTCGGCGAAAACTACCTGCAGGAAGCCCTGGATAAACAGGCCGAACTGACCGACCTGCCCTTGATCTGGCACTTCATCGGCCCCATTCAGTCGAACAAGACCCGGCCCATCGCCGAGCATTTCGCCTGGGTACACTCCGTGGATCGCCTGAAGATCGCCCAACGCCTGTCCGACCAGCGCCCGGCGCAGCTGCCGCCGCTGAATATCTGCCTGCAGGTCAACGTCAGCGGCGAGCCCAGCAAGTCCGGCTGCAGCCCGGACGAGCTCCCGGCCCTGGCACAGGCGGTTACACAACTGGCCAACCTGCGCCTGCGCGGATTGATGACAATCCCCGAGCCGACCGACGACGTCGCCGCCCAACACCAAGCCTTCGCGCGCCTGCGCCAGTTGCGCGATGATCTGGCACTGAACCTCGACTGCCTGTCCATGGGCATGAGCCATGACCTGGAGGCCGCCATCGCCGAGGGCGCCACCTGGGTGCGCATCGGCACCGCGCTGTTCGGCGCCCGCGATTACGGCCAGTCCGCCGCCCACTGATATAAAGGAAGCCACCGCATGAGCAACCCGATCATCGCCTTCGTCGGCGCCGGCAACATGGCCGCCAGCCTGATCGGCGGCCTGCGCGCCCAGGGCACCCCGGCCAGCGCGATCCGCGCCAGCGAACCGAACGCCGAGCAGCGCCAGCGCCTGCACGCCGAGCACGGCATCGCCCTGTTCGAAAGCAATGCCGAGGCCATCGCCGGCGCCGAGCTGATCGTCCTGGCGGTCAAGCCGCAGGTGATGAAGACGGTGTGCCTGGACCTGGCGCCGCACCTGCAACCCGGCCAGCTGATCGTCTCCATCGCCGCCGGCATCGGCTGCGCCAGCCTGGAGCGCTGGCTGGGTCAGCGCCCCGTGGTGCGCTGCATGCCCAATACCCCGGCGCTGCTGCGCCAGGGCGTCTCCGGGCTGTACGCCAACGCCCGGGTCAGCAGCGCACAAAAGGCCCAGGCCGAACAGCTGCTGAGCGCCGTGGGCCTGGCCCTGTGGCTGAACGACGAGGCGCAGCTCGACGCGGTGACCGCGGTGTCCGGCAGCGGCCCGGCCTATTTCTTCCTGCTGATCGAGGCCATGACCGCCGCCGGCGAGCAGCTCGGCCTGCCGCGTGAGACCGCCGCCCGCCTGAGCATCCACACCGCGCTGGGCGCTGCGCGCATGGCCAGCGAGAGCGATGTCGACGCCGCCGAGCTGCGCCGCCGGGTCACCTCGCCGAACGGCACCACCGAGGCGGCGATAAAGACGTTCCAGGCCGGCGGCTTCGAAGCGCTGGTGCAACAGGCGCTGAATGCCGCCGCCAACCGTTCGGCCGAACTGGCCGAGCAACTGGGTCAATAAGGAGTTTGCATGTCCGGATTCATCGAAGCCCTCATCTACATCATCCAGACCCTCGGCAGCCTGTACCTGCTGATCGTGCTGCTGCGCTTCATCCTGCAACTGGTGCGCGCCGACTTCTACAACCCGCTCAGCCAGTTCATCGTCAAGGCCACCCAGCCGCTGCTGACCCCGCTGCGCCGGGTGATCCCCGGCATCGCCGGACTGGACCTGGCCTCGCTGGTGCTGGCCATCCTGGTGCAGCTGCTGCTGATGCTGGTGACCCTGACGCTGATGGGCTACAACGCCGGCGGCTTCCTCCTGCAACTGCTGGTGTGGTCGGTGATCGGCGTCACCTCGCTGTTCCTCAAGGTGTTCTTCTTCGCCCTGATCGTCAGCGTGATCCTCTCCTGGGTCGCCCCGGGCAGCTACAACCCCGGCGCGCAACTGGTCAACCAGATCTGCGAGCCGGTGCTGGCGCCGTTTCGCAAGCTGTTGCCGAACCTCGGCGGCCTGGACATCTCGCCGATCTTCGCCTTTATCGCGATCAACCTGGTGGACCGCTTCGTCATCGGTAACCTGGCCGCCATGACCGGCCTGCCGCCGATGCTCAGCCCCTTCCTGTGAGATGAGCTGGTACCGCT
The DNA here is from genome assembly GCF_000465935.2 of Pseudomonas sp. EGD-AK9. Classification (NCBI taxonomy): domain Bacteria; kingdom Pseudomonadati; phylum Pseudomonadota; class Gammaproteobacteria; order Pseudomonadales; family Pseudomonadaceae; genus Pseudomonas; species Pseudomonas sp. EGD-AK9. Next base: position 198 of record NZ_AVOF01000218.1, on the reverse strand, counting down.
GGGACGGCGAGGACCTGATCCTCGACTGCCACCTACAGCCCAAGGCGAGCAGCGATGCGTTCGCCGGGCTGCACGGCGACCGCCTGAAGATCCGCCTCACCGCGCCGCCGGTCGAGGGCCAGGCCAACGCCCAGTTGCAGACCTTCCTGGCCAAGGCCTTCGGCGTGGCGAAAAGCCAGGTGAGCCTGGAGAGCGGCC
>NZ_AVOF01000217.1:0-5590 GCF_000465935.2 Pseudomonas sp. EGD-AK9 | reverse complement strand
GGCGATGCGCAAGGCCCTGGCCAACCTGGCCTGGCACCGCCAGGCGCCGGCCTACGATGCTGGCGACGTGGCCTGCGAGGACGGCGACCTGGAAGCGGCCCAGGCCCGCCTCGGGCGCACCGTCTGCGCGCTGCTGGATGCCGGCCATTTCCCCGTGGTGCTCGGCGGCGGCCACGAAGTGGCCTTCGGCAGCTGGTCCGGCCTGGCCGAGCACCTCTCCGGCAACCATGCCCCGCGGATCGGCATCGTCAACTTCGACGCCCATTTCGACCTGCGCGACCCGGCCCATGTGCATTCCTCCGGCACCCCCTTCGCGCAGATCGCCGAGCAGTGCGCCGCGCGCGGCTGGCCGTTTCGCTACGCCTGCCTCGGTGTCAGCCGCGCCAGCAATACCCGCGCGCTGTTCCAGCGGGCCGCCGACCTCGGCGTGCTGGTGCGCGAGGACCGCGAGATTCGCGAGTCGAGCCTCGACGCCATCGGCGCCGAGCTGGAGGCCTTTGCCGCCGCCTGCGACGTGCTCTACCTGACCATCGATATCGACGTGCTGCCGGCCTGCGAGGCCCCCGGGGTCAGCGCCCCGGCCGCGCGCGGGGTGCGCCTGGAGCTGCTCGAGCCCTTGATCGAGCGGCTCAAGGGCAGCGGCAAGCTGCGCCTGGCCGATCTCGCCGAGCTCAACCCCGAATACGACATCGACAACCGCACCGCCAAGGTGGCGGCGCGGCTGATCCACCTGCTCAGCCTCTGAGCACGCAAGCCCGGCCCTTTCCCGCACAACAACAAATACGAGGAAACCACCATGTTCACCACCGCCCGCCGCCGCGGCCAGGAGCCGCGCCATGTCTGAGTCCCTGCCGTTGAGCGCCGGCGTGTCGCGCTCGCGGGCCCTGGCGCGCCTGCTCGGCTACAGCCTGATCGGCCTGCTGCTGTTCTTCGTGCCGTTCGAGCTCGGCGGGCGTTCGACCATCCTCCTCGACCACGCCGCCAGCGCTTTGCAGCTGCATGCGCGGCCGCTGGTGATCGGCGTGGCGCTGCTGTTCATGCTTTACGGCGCGCTGGCGCCCTGGTTCGACGGCAGCTGGCGTCGCAGCCTGACCCACAGCGTGTTCAGCGTGCTCAAGGTGTTCGGCCTGCTGATCGGCGCCGCCTACCTGCTGCAACTCGGCCCGCAGGCGCTGTATCAGCCGGACATGCTGCCGTTTCTGTTCGAGAAACTGGTGCTCAGCCTGGCGCTGATCGTGCCGCTGGGCTCGCTGGCGCTGGTGTTCCTGATCGGCTTCGGCCTGCTGGAACTGATCGGCGTACTGATGCAGCCGGTGATGCGACCGATCTGGCGCACGCCGGGCAAGTCGGCCATCGATGCCGTGGCCTCCTTCGTCGGCAGCTACTCGGTGGGCCTGTTGATCACCGACCGCATGTACCAGCAGGGGCACTACAGCGTGCGCGAGGCGGCGATCATCGCCACCGGCTTCTCCACCGTGTCGGCGCCGTTCATGGTGATCATCGCCAAGACCCTGGGCCTGATGGGGCAGTGGAACCTGTACTTCTGGGGCGCCATGGCGGTGACCTTCGCCGTGACGGCGGTCAGCGCGCGCATCTACCCGCTGTCGCGACTGCCGTCCGAATCCACGCCCGAGGCGCCGCTGCAGCCCGGTGAAAGCCGCCTGGGCAGCGCCTGGCGCGCCGGGATGGAACAGGCCAGCAACGCGCCGTCGCTGGGCTCGGCCCTGCGTGAAACCTTCCTCGATGGCCTGCGCATGACCGCCGCCATCCTGCCGAGCATTCTCGCCGTCGGCCTGCTCGGGCTGCTCGCGGCCAAGTACACCCCGCTGTTCGATGCGCTCGGCGTGCTGCTCTACCCGCTGACCTGGCTGTTCGGCCTGGACGAGCCGATGCAGGTGGCCCGCGCCATTTCCGCCGGCCTGGCGGAGATGTTCCTGCCGGCGATGCTGCTCAAGGACGCCGACGTGCTGGTGAAGTTCGTCACCGCCATCGTCTCGGTCAGCAGCGTGCTGTTTCTCTCCGCCTCGATTCCCTGCGTGCTGGCCACGCGGATTCCCCTGAGCCTGGGCCACCTGCTGCTGATCTGGCTGCAGCGCACCCTGCTCAGCCTGCTGTTCGCCATTCCCCTGGCCTACCTCGCACAATTTCTGGGCTGGCTCTGACCGCCCACCCTCAACTCGTTCTCCACAGGAGCCCGCAAGATGACCAAGTTCCGCGATACCGAAATCCGCGCCCCGCGCGGCAATCAGCTGACCGCCAAGAGCTGGCTGACCGAAGCGCCGCTGCGCATGCTGATGAACAACCTCGACCCCGAGGTGGCCGAGAACCCCAAGGAGCTGGTGGTGTACGGTGGCATCGGCCGCGCCGCGCGCAACTGGGAGTGCTTCGACAAGATCGTCGAGGTGCTCAAGCGCCTGGAAGACAACCAGACCCTGCTGATCCAGTCCGGCAAGCCGGTGGGCGTGTTCGAGACCCACCCGGACGCCCCGCGCGTGCTGCTGGCCAACTCCAACCTGGTGCCGCACTGGGCCAACTGGGAGCACTTCAACGAGCTGGACCGCAAGGGCCTGGCCATGTACGGGCAGATGACCGCCGGCAGCTGGATCTATATCGGCAGCCAGGGCATCGTCCAGGGCACCTACGAGACCTTCGTCGAGGCCGGCCGCCAGCACTACGGCGGCAACCTCAAGGGCCGCTGGGTGTTGACTGCTGGATTGGGCGGTATGGGCGGCGCCCAGCCGCTGGCCGCCACCCTGGCCGGCGCCTGCTCGCTGAACATCGAGTGCCAGCAATCGAGCATCGACTTCCGCCTGCGCACCCGCTACGTCGACGAGCAGGCCAGCGATCTCGACGACGCCCTGGCGCGCATCGCCAAGTACTGCGCCGAGGGCAAGGCGGTGTCCATCGCCCTCTGCGCCAACGCCGCCGACGTGCTGCCGGAGCTGGTGCGCCGCGGCGTGCGCCCGGACATGGTCACCGACCAGACCAGTGCCCACGACCCGCTGCACGGCTACCTGCCGTCCGGCTGGAGCTGGGAGGAGTACGTGGCCCGCGGCAAGAGCCAGCCCGAGGCGGTGGTCAAGGCCGCCAAGCAGTCGATGGCGGTGCACGTGCGCGCCATGCTCGACTTCCAGAAGATGGGCGTGCCGACCTTCGACTACGGCAACAACATCCGCCAGATGGCGAAAGAGGAGGGCGTGGCCAACGCCTTCGACTTCCCCGGCTTCGTCCCGGCCTATATCCGTCCGCTGTTCTGCCAGGGTATCGGCCCGTTCCGCTGGGCCGCGCTGTCCGGCGACCCCGAGGACATCTACAAGACCGACGCCAAGGTCAAGGAACTGATCCCGGACGACGAGCACCTGCACCGCTGGCTGGACATGGCCCGCGAGCGCATCGCCTTCCAGGGCCTGCCGGCGCGCATCTGCTGGGTCGGCCTGAAGGACCGCGCGCGCCTGGCCCAGGCGTTCAACGACATGGTCGCCAGCGGCGAGCTGAAGGCGCCGGTGGTGATCGGCCGTGACCACCTCGACTCCGGCTCGGTGGCCAGCCCCAACCGCGAGACCGAGGCCATGCAGGACGGCTCCGACGCCGTGTCCGACTGGCCGCTGCTCAACGCCCTGCTCAATACCGCCGGCGGCGCCACCTGGGTCTCGCTGCACCATGGCGGCGGCGTGGGCATGGGCTATTCGCAGCATTCCGGGGTGGTGATAGTCGCCGACGGTACGCCCGCGGCCCGCGCCCGCCTGGGCCGCGTGCTGCGCAACGACCCGGGCACCGGGGTGATGCGTCACGCCGATGCCGGTTACCAGATCGCCATCGATTGCGCCAGGGAACAGGGCCTCGATCTGCCGATGCTCTGAGCATCGTGCGCAACGCCGGCGGCGTGGGCGGCAGAGGCCCACGGCGTCGGCAGACCTCCTAACGCTGTTCCCAGAAAAGGCAGGCAACAATGAATACAAGTAGCCGTAAACGCCTGAACGTGGGGGTGTTCGTCCCCGCCTTCACCATCATTCTTCTCGCGGTCGTCCTGGGGCTGGTCGACAACGCGGCCCTGGTCCGGGTGGCCAAGGGCATCTTCTACTTCTCCCTGGTCGATTTCGCCTGGCTCTACCAGCTGTTGGCCATTTCCGCACTGGCGGTCACCGCCTACATCTTCTTCTCCAAGGCCGGCGACATTCGCCTCGGCGGGGCGCACGCCAAACCGGCGTTTTCCATGGCCACCACCTTCGCCATGGCGCTGACCGGCGGCATCGCCACCGGCGTGGTGACCTACTCGGTCAACGAGCCGATCATCTACCTGGGCAACGTCTACGGCGAGATCGGCAACCAGACCTTCGCCCCCGGCAGCGCCGAGGCGGCGATCTTCGCCCTGGCGCGCTGCTTCCATAACTGGAGCTTCATTCCCTACGCCATGTATTCGGTGGTGGGTCTGATGATCGGCTACATGCACTACAACCGCCGCCAGGCGTTCTCCATCGCCTCGACCCTGATTCCGGTGATCGGCCGTCACGAGCAGCGGCCGCTGGTGCGCTCGCTGGTCAACGTGGTGTCGGTGCTGGCCATCGCCCTCGGCCTGGCCTCCTCGCTCGGCGCCGGCCTGGCGCTGATCAGTTCGGGCATCGAGTCGCAGTACGGCATCCGCCCGACGCCGATGACCTGGCTGCTGCTGACCCTGGTGATCGCGACCATCTTCATCGCCTCGGCATTGTCGGGGCTCAAGCGCGGCATCCGCCTGCTGTCGTCGATCAACGCCTACATCTTCTACGCCTTCGTGGTCATCCTGCTGGTGGTCGGGCCGATCAGCTACATCCTCAGCCTGTCGACCACCTCCATCGGCTACTGGCTGAGCAACTTCTTCCTCTGGTCGTTCGACACCAAGGAGTCCGGCGGCGAGGCGCTGGTGACCTGGTGGACCATGTACGACTGGTCGATCTGGATCGCCTATGCGCCGCTGATGGGCCTGTTCCTCGCGCGCATCTCCTATGGCCGCACCCTGCGCGAGTTCCTGGTGATCAACTGGATCCTGCCGTCGCTGTTCGGCATCGTCTGGTTCGCCATCTGGGGCAGCTCGGCGATCAAGTGGCAGCTCGACGGCACCCTCGACCTGGTGCGCATCGTCAGCGAGAACGGCGCGGTCGCCGGGCTCTGGGGCTTCCTCCAGCACCTGCCGCTGGCGGTGATCCTGGTGCCGCTGGCGATCTTCACCCTGATCCTCTCCTTCGCCACCGCGGCCGACTCGATGACCTCGACCATCGCCTCGATCTGCACCCACGACATCCGTGCGGACGAGGAGTCGCCGAAGCGGCAGAAGGTGATCTGGGGCCTGTCGATCGGCGCCATCGCCTTCATCATGGTCGCCTACGGCGGCGGCGCGCAGGGCGTCGAGGGCATCAAGTACCTGGCCGCGGCCGGCGGTTTCAGCGTGCTGTTCCTGTTCATCCTGATTGTCGCCGCGGCAGCCCGGGTGTTTATCTTCAAGCGGCACGAGCCGAACGGCGAACGAGTCGACGAGCCGGCGCCGCTGGCGGGAGTGGTGAATGAATAGTCAGGCGGTAATCGTCATCGGCGACGGCTCGGTCGACTGGCAGCA
>NZ_AVOF01000216.1:0-5593 GCF_000465935.2 Pseudomonas sp. EGD-AK9 | reverse complement strand
CTGCAGGGCAAGCTGCTCGCCGCGCTGGAAACCCGCGAGCTGTACCGCGTCGGCGCCGGTCAGGCGTTGCCGGTGGACGTCAGGCTGGTGGCGGCCAGCAGCATCGACCTGGCCCGCGCGGTGGCCGCCGGCACCTTCGACGAGCGGCTGTACGCCTACCTGGGCGACGGCCTGCTCGAGCTGCCGGCGTTGCGCCAGCGGGTCGGCGACATCCTGCCGCTGGCCGAGTATTTCCTCGGCAGCCATGCCCAGCGCCTGGGCCTGGCGATCCCGCCGATCAGCCCCGCAGCGCAGGCCGTGCTGGAGGCGCATCCCTGGCCGGGCAACACCCGCGAGCTGGAGAACGTCATCCACTTCGCCCTGCTGCTGGCCGGCAGCGCCGAGATCGGGCCGCAGCACCTGCAGCTGCCCGGCACGCCGTAACTGGCGACGCTCGCCGTAGCCCGGATGCAATCCGGGAAATCCTTCGAACGCCCCCGGATTGCATCCGGGCTACGGCGCGAGCAGCGACACCGATTTCACCTGCGCCCACAGCGTCTGGCCGGCCTGGATGCCGAGCTGGTCGAAGGAGTAGCGGGTGATCCGCGCCAGCAGGCGCTGCTCGCCCAGGCGCAGGGTCAGCAGCACCTGGGCGTCGAGGGCGCGCCAGTCGTCCACCGCCACCGGCAGCAGGTTGAGCAGGCTGCTGCCCTCGGCGCGCTGCAGGCCGAGGCTGACGTCGCGCGCCTTGATCTTCACCCGTACCCCATGGCCGACCGGCAGCGCCGCATGCGGCAGGCGCAGGCGCGCCTCGCTGCCGGGCAGATGCAGCTCCAGCAACTGGTAGGCGGCGTCGTGGCCCGCGACCCGGCCGTCGATCACCGCCTCGGCGTCGTCTTCCAGGGCGAAGGGCAGGTCGGCGCGCAGCAGGGTTTCCTTGAGCGGGCCGCTGGCGCGCACCTGGCCTTCGTCGAGCAGCACCAGGTGGTCGGCCAGGCGCGCCACCTCGTCCGGCGCGTGGCTGACGTAGAGCACCGGAATCTCCAGCTCCTGGTGCAGGCGCTCCAGATAGGGCAGCACCTCCAGCTTGCGCTTGAGATCGAGCGAGGCCAGCGGCTCGTCCATCAGCAGCAGGCGCGGGCTGGTCAGCAGCGCGCGGGCGATGCCGACGCGCTGGCGTTCGCCGCCGGACAGGCTGGCCGGCAAACGCTCGAGCAGATGACCGATGCCGAGCAGCTCCAGCGCCTGCTCCAGCGCCACCTGGCGCTGCGCGGCGGGGATGCGGCGTTGGCCGTACTCCAGGTTGCGCCGCACGCTGAGGTGGGGGAACAGGTTGGCGTCCTGGAACACGTAGCCGATGGCGCGCCGGTGCGCCGGCAGGAAATGGCCGCTGGCGCTGTCCTGCCACAGCTCGCCGGCCACCTGCAGATAGCCCTGCTGCGGGCGATCCAGGCCGGCGAAGCAGCGCAGGCAACTGGTCTTGCCCGAGCCGGAATGGCCGAACAGGGCGCTGACGCCGCGGCCCGGCAGATTGAGGTCGACGTCCAGGCGAAAGCCCGGGTGCTGCACCACGAAGCGCGCGCGAATGCGCCCGTCGTCCGTCACGGCGGGGGCCGCGGGTCTGGCGAAAGCGAACCTCACCACAGCCTCGCTTTGCCGGCGCGCCCGGAGTAGAGCGCGAGCAGCACGATAAAGGAGAACAGCACCATGCCGCCGGCCAGCCAGTGGGCCTGGGCGTAGTTCATGGTTTCCACATGGTTGTAGATCTGCACCGAGGCCACCTGGGTCTTGCCGGGGATATTGCCGCCGATCATCAGCACCACGCCGAACTCGCCGACGGTATGGGCGAAGCCGAGCACCGCGGCGGTCATCAGGCCGGGGCGGGCCAGCGGCAGTACCACGCTGAAGAAGGCGTCCCAGGGCCCCGCGCGCAGGGTCGCGGCGGCCTCCAGCGGGGCGCGGCCGATGGCCTCGAAGGCGTTCTGCAGCGGCTGCACGACGAAGGGCAGCGAGTAGAACACCGAGGCGATCACCAGGCCGGTGAAGCTGAAGGTGAAGGTGCCCAGGCCGAGGCTCTGGGTCAGCTGACCGATGAAACCGTTGGGCCCCATGCTCACCAGCAGGTAGAAGCCGATCACCGTCGGCGGCAGCACCAGCGGCAACGCGACTATGGCGCCGATCGGCTGCTTCAGCCGCGAGTGGGTGCGCGCCAGCCACCAGGCGATGGGCGTGCCGATCAGCAGCAGCAGCAGGGTGGTCAGCGAGGCCAGCTGCAGGGTCAGCCAGATCGCGTCGAGGTCGTGCTTGGACAGCGGCATGCGGGGTCCCGATTACAGCTTATAGCCGAAGGATTCGATGATCGCGGCCGCTTCCGGGCCCCTGAGGTATTCCAGCAGCGCGGCGGCGGCCGGGTTGTTGGCGCCCTGCTTGAGGAGCACCGCGTCCTGCTTGATCGGATCGTACAGCGCCTGCGGCACCATCCAGGCCGAGCCGCTGCTGAGCTGGCCGTTCCGGTACACCTGGGACAGGGCGACGAAGCCCAGCTCGGCGTTGCCGGTGGCGACGAAGTGCAGGGCTTTGGCGATGCTCTGGCCTTCCACCAGCTTGGGCCGCAGCGTCTCGTGCAGGCCCAGTTTTTCCAGCACCTGGATGGCGGCCAGGCCGTAGGGCGCGGCCTGCGGGTTGGCGATGGCCAGGTGGGTGAAGGCGCCGGCGTGCAGGGCGGCGGGGCTGCCGTCGAGGGTGTCGACGTCGGCCGACCACAGCACCAGGCTGCCGATGGCGTAGGTGAAACGCGAGCCGGGCACGGCATCGCCCTCGCTCTCCAGCCTGGCCGGGGTGCTGTCGTCGGCGGCCAGCAGCACATCGAAGGGCGCGCCATGCTTGATCTGCGCATAGAACTGCCCGGTGGCGCCGAAGGAGGCGACCAGCTTGTGCCCGGTGGCCTGCTCGAACCTGGGCGCGATGGCCTGCAGCGGCGCGGTGAAGTTGGCGGCCACGGCCACCTGCACCTCGGCGGCGAGGGCCGGGCCGGCGCCGGCGAGCAGCAGGACGAACAGCAGATGGCGGGAGCTGAACATGGCGCCTCCGTGGCGTTGTTTAGTTTTCTATATAGCGCGTGGCCTGCGACGCCGCCAAGGGCTGTCGGCCCTGGCGCGCTGGCTGAGGGGAAGGCGGCATCTTGGGCAATAGCTGACCGGCAAGTCAAGCCCGTGTCAGCGCCGCCGCCAGACGCTGGCCAGCCAGGGCTGCTGCTCGCGCGGCAGGCCGGCGGGGCGGTAGTAGTGCTCCAGTTCGACGAAGCCGGCGGCCTCGAGCCGTGCGCGCCAGTGCGCCAGGTCGTGGTAGGCGCCATAGCGCGGGCCGTTCCAGCCTTCCTGGTTGTCGCCGCGCGGGTTGGAGCTGAACAGCACGCCGCCGGGTTTCAGCGCGGCATGCAACTGGCCGAGCACCTGCGGCAACTGCTGGTCCGGCACGTGGAACAGGCTGGCGTTGGCGAAGATGCCGTCGAAGCGCGCGCTGGGCAGGTCGAGGGCGAGAAAATCCTGCAGCCAGACCTCGCAGCCGCTGTCCACCCGCGCCATATCGACGAAGCGCGGGCAGCCGTCGAGGCCGACCGGCTGGTGGCCGAGGGCGGCGAAGGTGCGCAGGTCGCGCCCCGGGCCGCAGCCGAAGTCGAGAATCCGGTAGGGCGGCTCGGCCTGGATATGCGCGAGCAGCGCGGCGACGTTCTGGCTGACGTCGTGATCGCGGGTGCCCTCGCGAAAATCCTCGGCGCAGTCCTGGTAATGGGCCAGGGTCAGGGCGCTGATCCGGGCGAGTTCGGCGGGGCTCAGGGGCATGGTGATGATCCGGCAAATACAGGCATTAAACCCGCTCCCGGCCGGCCGGGGTAGCCGCGCGTGCCTCGCCGCTGCGACTGCAGGGAGGCAAGGATGCCAGGGTCGAAAGCGCCTCCCATGGCTGGCGCTGCGGGAGCGGCCTCAGCCGCGACCAGGGTGAAGCCACCTCGCCGCTGCACGGCGCAACCTGCGCAACAGCCTGTTCGCCCGTTTGCCCCGCTGCTGCGCTTTGTCTTAGATTGCCCGGCTCACCTCGACCGGCACCCGCCGGTCATGCCCCGAGGCTCGCACCGTGTCCGCTGCCGTTTCCGTTTACCGCCTCCCCGGTTTCCTGCCCTTTCTCGCCGCGCGCCTGCTGGCGATGTTCGCCATGCAGATCCAGGCCATAGTGGTCGCCTGGCAGGTCTACGACATCACCCGCGACCCGCTGTCGCTGGCCTACGTCGGCCTGGCGCAGTTCGTGCCGATGCTGCTGCTGTTGATGCCGGCGGGCGACCTGATCGACCGCTTCGACCGCAAGCTGATCCTCCTGCTCAGCTGGCTGGTGGAAGGCCTGTGCGCCGCCGCGCTGCTCTGGCTGTCGCTGAGCGAGGCGCCGGTGAGCTGGTACTACGCCGTGCTGGTGCTCTACGGCAGTGCCCGCGCCTTCACCGGGCCGGCGCTGTCCAGCCTGCTGCCGCAGATCGTGCCGCGCGAGCGCCTGGCCGCGGCGATTGCCGCCAACAGCATGATCATGCGCGGCGCGACCATCTCCGGGCCGGTGCTGGGCGGCGGCCTGTACGCCATCGGCGGTGGCGGGCTGACCTACTCGGTGTGCCTGCTCGGCTTCCTCGCCGGCGCCGCGTTGCTGCCGCTGGTGCCGGTGCGCTATGCGGAGAAGATGCAGGCGCTGGAATCCACGGCCTGGGCGCGCTTCACCGCCGGCATCGGCTTTATCCGTTCGCGGCCGATCATCCTCGGCACCATCTCCCTGGACCTGTTCGCCGTGCTGCTCGGCGGTGTGGTGGCGCTGCTGCCGATCTACGCCCAGGAGGTGCTGGAAGTCGGGCCCACCGGCCTCGGTCTGCTGCGCAGCGCCATGGCCATCGGCGAGGTCACGGTGGGCCTGTACCTGAGCATGAAGCCGTTCAACCGCCGGGTCGGCCTGACCATGTTCGCCGCGGTGGCGCTGTTCGGTGTGGCCAACCTGGTGTTCGCCCTGTCCAGCCTGTTCTGGCTGTCGTTCGCCGCGCTGGTGGTGGCCGGCGGTGCGGACATGGTGAGCATGTACATCCGCTCCTCGCTGGTGCAGTTCTCCACCCCGGACGCCATGCGCGGCCGGGTCAACGCGGTGAACATGCTGTTCATCGGCTCGTCCAACGAGCTCGGCGAATTCCGCGCCGGCACCAGCGCCGCCTGGTTCGGCGTGGTGCCGGCGGCGCTGATCGGCTGCGCCTGCACCCTGACGGTCACCGGCGGCTGGCTGCTCGGCTTCAAGAGCCTGCGCCAGGTCGACCGCTTCGAGGATGCCGCGCCGGGCAAGGCAGGCTAGCGCGAGCGCCGCATAGCGGTGTAGCCCGGATGAAATCCGGGCTAGGGAGCCTTACCCCAACCGCAACAGCGGCCGCAGCTTCAGCCCGAGCACGATGCCGAGCAGGCAGAACAGGCCGAACAGCCAGCCCGACGCCGCCCCGGCCATGATCCCGGAGAGCAGCGTGCCCACGGTGCAGCCCAGCGCCAGCAGGCTGCCCCAGCCCAGCAGCACGCCGCCGAGCAGGCCGCGCAGCCAGTCG
>NZ_AVOF01000215.1:0-5603 GCF_000465935.2 Pseudomonas sp. EGD-AK9 | reverse complement strand
CAGCACGACGTCGGCGCCCTGGGCAAGGCGGAAAGCGGCCTGCGCGCCGGCCTCGGCCAGCTCTTCGCGCTGGCCGAGAACTACCCGGAGCTCAAGGCCAACGACAGCTTCCAGCACCTGCAGCAGCGCATCAGCGGCCTGGAGAACGGCATCGCCGACCGCCGCGAGCTGTACAACGAGGCGGTCAATCTCAACAACGTGCGCATCGAGCAGTTCCCCGACGTGATCCTGGCCCGCCTGTTTGCCTTCCAGGCCGCCGAGCTGCTGGTGTTCAGCGACGCCGAGAAGGCCGACGTCGACCTCAAATCGCTGTTCAGCTGAGGCGATGGAAGGCGATATCGGCGGCCTGCTGGTCGCCCTGGGATTCAGCCTGGGCGCCTGCCTGGGCGGTGGCTGGTGGTGTCTGCGGCGCTGGTCGCAGGCGCGCCATCTGTTGGACACGCCAACCTCGAAGATCCGCTCGGCGGCGCAGGGCTATGTCGAACTCTACGGCGTGCTGGAGGAGCTGCCCGAGGCGGCGGTGCGCGGCCCGCTGACCGGTAAACCCTGCCTGTGGTGGCGCTTTCGCATCGAGGAGTACAAATCCAGCGGCAAGAAGCGCAGCTGGCGGGTGATCGAGAGCGGCAGCAGCGATGCCTGGCTGCGCCTGGTCGACGGCACCGGCGAATGCCTGATCGACCCGCGCGGCGCCGAGGTGCGCCCGCTGGTGCGCGAGGTCTGGCAGGGCAACCTGCGTCACCCGCTGGGGCCGGCGAAGACCGGGCTGCTGGGCTTTCTCAGCAGCGGCAAGCGTTACCGCTACTGCGAGGAGCGTTTTCACGTCGGCCAGCCGCTCTATGCCATCGGCGATTTCCGCACCACCGGCGGCGGCCAGCAGGGCCTCGACCTGCACGGCGCGCAGGGCCAGGTGATCCGCGAGTGGAAGGGCGACTATGCCGGGCTGCTGCAGCGTTTCGACAGCGACGGCAACGGCGAGCTGGACGAGCGCGAGTGGGGCCGCGTGCGCCTGGCCGCGCAGCTGGAGGCGGAGCACAGGCACCGGCGTAGCAGCGCCGAGCCGGCGCGGCACAAGATGGCCAAACCGGGCGAGGCGCGTCCCTTCATCCTTGCCAATGCCGGCGAAGACGAGTTGGCCCGCGGCTTCTACTGGCAGGCCGCGGCCGGCGCGGCGCTGTGCCTGGTCGGCGCTTTAGCCACCGCCTGGCTGCTGGGCGTGCGGCATTTCTGAGGCCTAGGGCGGCGAGCCCGCCATCGAGGTGGGCTTGCCCCTTTAAAGCGTGGCGGGGTTACCGGCGGCGGCGCTGAGGCGGCGGGCCTGCTTGAGGAACAGGGTCAGTTCGCGCGCCGGCAGCGGCTTGCTGTACAGGTAGCCCTGCCCCTCGTGGCAGCCTTGGGCGATGATGTAGGCCTCCTGCTCGGCGGTCTCCACGCCCTCGGCGATCACCTGCATGCCCAGGCTCTTGCCGAGCTGGATGATGGCGCGAACGATGGTGGCGTCGTCCTCGTCTTCCAGCAGATCCTGGACGAAGCTCTTGTCGATCTTGATCTTGTCCAGCGGCAGGCTCTTCAGATAGCTCAGCGAGGAGTAGCCGGTACCGAAGTCGTCAATGGCGATCAAGGCGCCGGAGCGGCGCAGGCTGAGCAGGTGCTGGGCGGCGGTGCTGATGTCTTCCATCAGGCCGGTCTCGGTGACTTCCAACTCCAGGCTCTTGGCCGGCAGGCGGTAGACCTGCATCAGGTTGTTGACCACTCGCGGCAGCTCGGCGTGGTGCAGTTGCACGGTGGACAGGTTGATGGCCATGCGCAGGTCGCTGAAACCCTGGTCGTGCCACTCGCGCAGCTGGCGACAGGTCTGGTCGAGCACCCATTCGCCGATGGGGATGATGGTGCCGTTCTGTTCGGCCAGCGGGATGAACAGGTCCGGCGCGACGAAGCCGTGTTGCGGGTGCTGCCAGCGCAGCAGCGCCTCGACGCCGACCACGCGGTGGTCGCGGTAGTCCACCTGCGGCTGGTAGACCAGGTGCAGCTGGTTCTGCGCCAGCGCCTCGCGCAGGTCCTTTTCCAGTTCGCGGCGGCGGCGCATCTCGCTGTCGACGCTGGCGATATAGAACTGGTAGCGGTTGCGCGAGCGGCTCTTGGCCAGGGTCATGGTCTGTTCGGCCTTCTGCAGCAGCTTCTCGGTGCTGTCGCCGTCCTCGGGGAACAGGGTGATGCCGATGGTGGCGCGCAGGTGCACTTCCTGCTGGTCGAGGAGGAACGGCTGCTCCAGGTCGTCGAGCACGCTCTGCGCCAGCTCGGCGGCCTCGTAGGGTTGTTCTATATCGGCCTGAACCAGGGCGAACTGGTCGCCGCCGAGGCGGGCCAGCGCGCCGAGGCGGCCGCTGTGGCTGCGCAGGCGATCGGACAGCGCCAGCAGCAGCTGGTCGCCGCTCTGGTAGCTGAACTGCTCGTTGATGCCCTTGAAGTCGTCCAGGCCGACGCACAGCACGGCGACGCGGCGTTGCAGGCGGCCGGCGTCCTCGAGGATCTGGTCGAGCTGCTGCTGCAGCTGCTGGCGATTGGGCAGACCGGTGAGGAAGTCGTACTGGGCCATGCGCAGCAGGCTGTTCTCCGCCTCGCGGCGCAGGTGGGTGTTGCGCTCGATGGAGGCCAGCAGCTGGTTGGCGGTGTTGATCCACAGGCCCAGCTCGTTCTTCTCGTTGCCCCTGAGCATGGGCAGCTTGTGTTCGCTGGGGCGGTCGGGGTTGATGTGGGTCAGGTGCTCGATGATCTTCGACAGTGGCTTGGTCAGCAGCCAGTGGTAGACCAGGTACAGCACCAGGCCCATGGCCAGGGCGCGCAGCACGCCGGAGATGAAGATGATCACCGAGTTGGTGACGAAGCTCTGGCCGTAGGGCGCGGTATCCAGGGTGATGTTGAGGTCGCCGTAGTATTCGCTGTAGGGCCCGCGACCGACCAGCTTGGTGGAGAAGTGCTGATCCTGGCCGAGGATCGGGTCGGTCATCCAGCGCGTCGGCAGCTGGGTCAGCTCGCGGGATTTCTCCGCCAGCATGGGTTCGTTGGGGTGGCCGATGCTGGCGTAGCGCACCGATTCGTGCTGGAACAGACCCTCGATGACCTGCATGCCCATCTCGCGATCCAGGCTGTACACCGCCTGGGTCGAGGGGTCGCGGAACATGCCGAGGATGCGCTGGGCGTCGTTGGCCACTGCCTGGCGGGTCTTGTAAGCGTCGAAGACGATCTGCGCGCAGCTTAAAACCACCCCGACTGCCAGCGCCGAGAGCAGCACCACGCGGAGCAACTTGAGTGACAGGCTGTTCTTCAGTTCCAGCTTCAAAGGCGATTCCTTGTTCTGTGCGCCCAGCGTCAGTCGGATCAGAGTATTGGCAATCTCGCCCTGGCCGTCAAAGGGCCATCATGCGGGCCAGCAGTTTTTTCTCGACGGCGCGCAGCCTGCCGGTGCAGCAGGCGTCTAGCACTGTGTCGGTGCGCCGGCTGCGGACTTGAGCGCCGTTCGCCGCGGCGAAAACGAAAAACCCGGCCGAGGCCGGGTTTTTCGTTACGGGGCTTGAACTCAGGCCGCGTAGTTCTGGGCGACGAAGTCCCAGTTGACCAGGTTCCAGAACGCCTCGACGTACTTCGGACGCAGGTTGCGGTAGTCGATGTAGTAGGCGTGTTCCCAGACGTCGCAGGTCAGCAGCGGGGTGTCGCCGCTGGTCAGCGGGCAGCCGGCGCCGATGGTGCTGGCCAGGGCCAGGGAGCCGTCGGCCTTCTTCACCAGCCAGCCCCAGCCGGAACCGAAGGTACCGATGGAAACCTTGCTGAACTCTTCCTTGAACTTGTCGAAGGAACCGAAGGCGGCGTTGATGGCGTCGGCCAGGGCGCCGGTCGGCTGACCGCCGCCGTTGGGCGACAGGCAGTTCCAGTAGAAGGTGTGGTTCCAGATCTGCGCGGCGTTATTGAAGATGCCGCCCGAGGAGGTCTTGACGATCTCTTCCAGGGTCTTGCCTTCGAACTCGGTGCCCGGCACCAGGTTGTTCAGGTTCACCACGTAGGTGTTGTGGTGCTTGCCGTGGTGGTATTCCAGGGTCTCGGCGGAAATGTGCGGCTCGAGGGCGTTCTTTTCGTAAGGCAGCGGCGGCAATTCGAAAGCCATGGTCTATCTCCTACTCAGGTCGTGTGCGGTATGCGCATGGGCCGATCACGGGCGGCCGGAACAGCAGGCGCGGGTGGCCTGCAAGCGGCGGGAATTTCCACTCCTTGCGCCGCAGACCGGGGATCATAGCACCGCCCCCCGGGCATAACCACGCAGCAACTGTGTGGAAAAGCCGGTGCCAGGGCCCTGTGCCGCGCTTCTGTCAGCGCTTGGCCTGGGTCGAGCGTAGCGGTACCCGGGGCTCGCCTGGTGGACAAGGCTTCGCCATGTTCCCCCTACAGCGCACCGGCTTTCTTCCAGGCCAGGTAGTTGCTGACCAGTTCGGGGCCCAGCTCGCCAGGGCGGGCGTCGAGCACCGGCACGTCGTGGGCGGCCAGGCGTTCGTGCAGGTCGGCGCGGGCGTTGAGGTAATCCAGGGTGCCGCAGTAGGCCAGGGCCTGCTCGAACTGCTGCACCGGCTCCTGGCGCAGGCGATCGAGCACTTCCTCGCGCAGGCTGGCGATCAGCACGCGGTGCTGGCGCGACAGGCGCTTGACCGCGGCGAGCAGCTCCTGGTCGTCCTCGTCGCGCAGGTTGGTCACCAGCACCACCAGGGCGCGGCGGCGCTGGCGGGCGAGCAGGGCGTCGGCGGCAGCGGCGAAATCGGCCGGCTGCTGGCTGGCGTGCAGGTCGTAGACGGCATTGAGCAGCACGTTGAGCTGGGCCGGGCCCTTGACCGGCGCCAGGTAGCGCGGCTGGTCGCCGGCGAAGGTGGTCAGGCCCACCGCGTCGCCCTGGCGCAGCGCCACGTAGCTGAGCAGCAGGCAGGCGTTGAGGGCGTGGTCGAAGTGTGACAGCTCGTCGTCCTGGCTGCGCATGCGCCGTCCGCAGTCGAGCAGGAAGACAATCTGCTGGTCGCGCTCGTCCTGGTATTCGCGGGCGATGGGGGTGCGCTTGCGCGCGGTGGCCTTCCAGTCGATCTGGCGCAGGCTGTCGCCGTCGCGGAATTCGCGCAGCTGGTGGAACTCCAGGCCGAGGCCGCGACGCGGGCGCTGGCGCACGCCGAGCTGACTGAGCCAGTCGTCCACCGCCTTCAGCTGAGCGCCATAAAGGCGGGCGAAGTCGGGGTAGACGCGGCTCTCGCCGGGCAACGCCAGCAGGCGCCTGGCCTGCCACAGGCGCAGTGGGCTGGGCAGCGTCAGCTCGCAGTGCCGGAAGTGGAAGTGTCCGCGTACCAGCGGCTTGAGGCGGTAGGCGAAGCGCGTCTGCTGGCCGGGGCGCAGGGCGATGCGCTGCGGCAGGTGTTCGAAGGCCATGCCCGCCGGCACATGGTCGAACGCCTCGACCTCCAGGCCCTGGGCGTAATCGTGGTGGGCGGTCAGTTGCACTTCGCTCCAGCGCCCCAGCGGCAGGTTGCCCGGCAGCGCGCGTTCGAGGCGCGGCGAGGGCAGGCGACGCAGCCACAGCG
>NZ_AVOF01000214.1:0-5633 GCF_000465935.2 Pseudomonas sp. EGD-AK9 | reverse complement strand
GTTCATCTGGTACAGCGGGCCGATCTCCAGCACCCAGGGCGTATCGACTATGCCGGAGAACACGTGGATGGAGTCGCCGCCCTTGCCGAGGGCCATCACCGTGTCGCCCTCGTCGATGCGGCGACGCTGGTCGAGGTCGAGGCCGGCGTCCTGCAGGCGCACCAGGCGCAGGTCGAAGCCGAACTGCTTGGCCGCCTTCAGCTCGGCCAGGCGCCTGGGCTGCTCGTCCACCGGGTGGCGGATCAGCTCGTCGATCAGCAGGTAGTTGGTGGCGCGCGCCAGCTGCTCGCTGATCTGCTGGATCTCGCCGGTCAGCAGCAGCGGCTCGTGCTCGCTGAGCAGGCCGTGGACCTTGGCCGAGTGCGGCCCGGTCTGCTGCACCAGGATCTGCCCGCGCTGCAGGCGGTTGCGCGCGCTGCTGTCGAGCTGCGCCTGATCCAGGCTCTGCAGGCTGAGCGGGATGCCGAGCAGGCGCGACCACACCGCCAGGGCGCGCTTGCGCTCCACCTCGTTCATCGGCGCCAGGTTGTCCGCCATCAGGCGGAAGGTGCCGCGCGCCAGGCCCTCGCGGTACTGGTCGGCGCGCACCTCGTTGACCAGGTGCAGGGTGCCGACGCCGAGCAGCGCCACCAGCACCAGGGCGGCCAGCATGCCGCCGTAGATGCGCAGGAAGATGGAGTTCATGCCATGGCCTGCGCCGCCTCGGCGACGAACAGGTAGCCCTTGCTGCGTACCGTCTTGATCAGCCGCGGGTGCATCGGGTCGTCGCCGATCTTCGGCCGGATGCGCGAGATGCGCACGTCGATGGAGCGGTCCTGGCCGTCGTACTCGATGCCGCGCAGGGCGGTGAAGATTTCCTCGCGCGAGAGGATGCGCCCGGCGTTGACCGCCAGCAGCCAGAGCAGGTCGAACTCGGCGCTGGTCAGCTCGATGCCCTGCTCGCCCAGCCAGGCCTCGCGCATGGCGTTGTCGATGGCCAGCGGGCCGAACTGCAGGCGCCGCGGCTCGCCCTCGTCGCGCTCGGCCTCGACGCCCTCGCGACGCCGCAGCAGGGCGCGAATGCGCGCCAGCAGCACGCGCGGGCGCACCGGCTTGCACACGTAGTCGTCGGCGCCCATCTCCAGGCCCAGCACCTGGTCCATGTCGTCGGTGCGCGCGGTGAGCATCAGGATCGGCCCCGGGTAGCCGGCGCGCACCTTGCGGCAGATGCTCAGGCCGTCCTCGCCGGGCAGCATCAGGTCGAGGATCACCAGGTCCGGCTGCTCGGCGAGAATCCGCGCCGCCGCCAGGGCGCCGTCGGCCTCGACGGCCACGCGCAGGCCGTTGCCTTCGAGGTATTCACGGGTCAACTGCGCCAGGCGCTGGTCGTCCTCGACAATCAGGATCTGCCACGCTTCTTGTTCCACGCCCTCATCCTCTCTCGACTGCCGCGACCGGAAAATGCCGGCATTGTAACAACCGCCCAGGCACTGCACAGCTCATGCCATCAAGCTGCAATAACACTAGATGTAGTGTTAACCTGCGACCCCTTCGGCACCCTCGCAATACCCGCGAGACGCCCTCGCCGGCAACGACGAACGGTCAGAGCCAGGCAGCATGGGGGCTCGCCCGGATGCCGCGCGATTCACCCACAAAACACCCACAAGTTATCCACAGGATGTTCTTGCCCAGCCTCCTTGCATTGCCGCAAACAGCGCACTATCTTGTATCCCCATCGCTCAGCACCCACCAGATGTTGGGTTAACACGGGCCACCGAACACAAGAAGAACGACTCGCGCAAGCCCTTTTCCCAGGCTTGTCCCGGTGTGTCGACCAGCTGTTTATACGCGCGTCCCGGCGGTGCCGGGGCGCAGCCGCAGAGCCGCACCCCGGTGCCTCTGCGTGCCGGTCAGGCCGCGGCCAACGCTGCAAGCCGACCACTATATCTAGTAGGCGGGGTGCAGCACTGCCCCACCGAGACTTTTGCGCCAGGACGGCACTCCAAATCGTGCCCATCCTGACCGCTTTGCAAGTCGCCCGCCTCCGGCCCCGTGCCGCATGCGGTGCAGTTGTTGAAATGGAATGAACGGTGGACATGGCACGGCATCTACTGCTGTGGCGTCCAACAAACAAATGACAGAACACGGAGATCCCCATGCATACCGACACTTCTCGCGAGAACTCGCCGGCCAGCGTGCCGCAGGGCGCCGATTCCACCCCGGATCTGGCCGCCACCGCGCCCGGCCAGCTGCGCGTGATCAAGCGTAACGGCACCGTCGTCCCCTACACCGACGACAAGATCACCGTGGCCATCACCAAGGCGTTCCTCGCAGTGGAAGGCGGCACCGCCGCCGCCTCGTCGCGTATCCATGACACCGTCGCGCGCCTGACCGAGCAGGTCACCGCCACCTTCAAGCGCCGCATGCCGTCCGGCGGCACCATCCATATCGAAGAGATCCAGGACCAGGTCGAACTGGCCCTGATGCGCGCCGGCGAGCAGAAGGTCGCCCGCGACTACGTGATCTACCGCGAAGCCCAGGCCGCCAAGCGCAAGGCCGGCGCCAGCGAGATCGCCCAGCCGCACCCGAGCATCCGCATCACCGCCGCAGACGGCAGCCTGCAGCCGCTGGACATGGGCCGCCTGCAGACCATCATCAGCGAAGCCTGCGAAGGCCTGGCCGAAGTCGACGGCGCGTTGATCGAGCGCGAAACCCTGAAGAACCTCTACGACGGCGTCAATGAGAAGGACGTCAACACCGCCCTGGTGATGACCGCCCGTACCCTGGTGGAGCGCGAGCCAAACTACAGCTACGTCACCGCCCGCCTGCTGATGGACAACATCCGCGCCGAAGGCCTGAGCTTCCTCGGCGTGGCCGCCAGCGCCACCCACCACGAAATGGCCGAGCTGTACGCCAAGGCGCTGCCCGCCTACGTGGAAAAGGGCGTGGAGTTCGAGCTGATCGACGCCAAGCTCAAGGGCTACGACCTGGCCAAGCTGGGCGCCGCGATCAACCACGAGCGCGACCAGCAGTTCACCTACCTGGGCCTGCAGACCCTGTACGACCGTTACTTCATCCACAAGGACGGCGTGCGTTTCGAGCTGCCGCAGATCTTCTTTATGCGCGTGGCCATGGGCCTGGCCATCGAAGAGCCGAAGAACCGCGAAGACCGCGCCATCGAGTTCTACAACCTGCTGTCCTCGTTCGACTACATGGCGTCCACCCCGACCCTGTTCAACGCCGGCACCCTGCGTCCGCAACTGTCGTCCTGCTACCTGACCACCGTGCCGGACGACCTGTCGGGCATCTACAGCGCCATCCACGACAACGCCATGCTGAGCAAATTCGCCGGCGGCCTGGGCAACGACTGGACCCCGGTGCGCGCGCTGGGCTCCTACATCAAGGGCACCAACGGCAAATCCCAGGGCGTCGTGCCCTTCCTCAAGGTGGTCAACGACACCGCCGTAGCGGTCAACCAGGGCGGCAAGCGCAAGGGCGCGGTGTGCGCCTACCTGGAAACCTGGCACATGGACATCGAGGAATTCCTCGAGCTGCGCAAGAACACCGGCGACGACCGCCGCCGCACCCACGACATGAACACCGCCAACTGGATTCCCGACCTGTTCATGAAGCGCGTGTTCGACGACGGCCCCTGGACCCTGTTCAGCCCGAGCGAAGTGCCGGACCTGCACGACCTCACCGGCAAGGCCTTCGAGGAGCGCTACGAGTACTACGAAGCCCTCTGCGAGTACGGCAAGATCAAGCTGTTCAAGACCATCGCCGCCAAGGACCTGTGGCGCAAGATGCTCTCGATGCTGTTCGAGACCGGCCACCCCTGGCTGACCTTCAAGGACCCATGCAACCTGCGCAGCCCGCAGCAGCACGTGGGCGTGGTGCACAGCTCCAACCTGTGCACCGAGATCACCCTGAACACCAACAAGGACGAGATCGCCGTGTGCAACCTGGGTTCGGTGAACCTGGTCAACCACATCGTCGACGGCAAGCTGGACACCGCCAAGCTGGAGAAAACCGTCAAGACCGCTGTACGCATGCTCGATAACGTCATCGACATCAACTACTACAGCGTGCCGCAGGCGCAGAACTCCAACTTCAAGCACCGCCCGGTCGGCCTGGGCATCATGGGCTTCCAGGACGCGCTGTACCTGCAGCACATCCCCTACGGTTCCGATGCCGCCGTCGACTTCGCCGACAAGTCCATGGAGGCGGTCAGCTACTACGCCATCCAGGCTTCCTGCGACCTGGCCGACGAGCGCGGCGCCTACTCCACCTTCGACGGTTCGCTGTGGAGCAAGGGCATCCTGCCGCTGGACTCGCAGCAGATCCTGATCGAGGCCCGCGGCCAGAAGTACATCGACGTCGACCTGACCGAGTCGCTGGACTGGGCGCCGGTGCGCGAGCGCGTGCAGAAAGGCATCCGCAACTCCAACATCATGGCCATCGCGCCGACCGCGACCATCGCCAACATCACCGGCGTGTCGCAGTCGATCGAGCCGACCTACCAGAACCTCTACGTGAAGTCGAACCTCTCCGGCGAGTTCACCGTGATCAACCCCTACCTGGTGCGCGACCTGAAGAACCGCGGCCTGTGGGACAGCGTCATGGTCAACGACCTGAAGTACTACGACGGCTCCGTGCAGCAGATCGAGCGCATCCCGCAGGACCTCAAGGACCTCTACGCCACCGCCTTCGAAGTGGAGACCAAGTGGATCGTCGACGCCGCCAGCCGCCGCCAGAAGTGGATCGACCAGGCCCAGTCGCTGAACCTGTACATCGCCGGCGCCAGCGGCAAGAAGCTGGACGTGACCTACCGCATGGCCTGGTACCGTGGCCTGAAGACCACCTACTACCTCCGTGCCCTGGCCGCCACCAGCACCGAGAAGTCCACCATCAACACCGGCAAGCTCAACGCGGTGTCCAGCGGTGGCGACAGCGGCCTTAGCGCCGCACCGGCCAAGGCCCCGGAGCAAGCCGCTCCGGCGCCGGCCCCGGTACCCAAGGCCTGTGCCATCGACGAGCCGGACTGCGAGGCGTGCCAGTAAGCGCACGCATCTGAGCGGCGCCCGCGTCGTTGCCTGGCAGGTCGGCCCCCATCACGTACAGTCGTACGCTCAGGGGCTCCGACCTACCAGGCGCCTAGCGCTCACTCGCTCAGCTACGCGCTCGACCGTCGAGCCCAAAGCACAGATCCAAAGCAACACACCTCTCCCGCTTGCGGGAGAGGGTTAGGGAGAGGAAAAAGCTATTCTATTGCGCCCTGTAGGAGCGGCTTCAGCCACGAATCTCGCGGAACGACCCGCGGCTACAGCAACCAGAACAGCCCCTCCCCAAGCATTCCCGCCCCTTCTCCCCACCGGGTCGAGGGGCACCGGCCAGAGCGGCAGGCCACCCGCCGCCGCCCTGACCAGCGGTACCCGTTTTGCCCTTGCGCGCTGTACGCAACGGAACATAATCAAAACATCTGTATATCCATACAGGCCGGCCTTTCACCGGCCCTCACGCAGGAGCCAAGCCATGCTGAGCTGGGATGAATTCGACAAGGAAGACGGCGCCGAAGCAGCCGCCGCAAGCAAGCACAACCCGCAGGTCGCGGACATGAGCCTCGACAAGCTCGACCAGGCCGGCGACGCCGCCGC
>NZ_AVOF01000213.1:0-5646 GCF_000465935.2 Pseudomonas sp. EGD-AK9 | reverse complement strand
CCCGGCACGCGCCCGGCCCCCAGGGCACCGCGCTGCCGTCGATATAGAGGCTGCGCATCTCGGTGCGCGGCGAGCTGACCCCCGGTGCTCGACGCCCGCCGGCACCCACACCGCGCGCTGCGGCGGGGCGACGAAGCGGGCGCCGGCGGTCTGCACCTCGAGCACCCCGGCGATGGCGTAGGACAGCTGCACCCAGGGGTGGCTGTGGCGGAAGGTCAGCGCGCGGTTGCTCAGCGATTCGACCCGGCCATAGAGCGGCCGCGGCAGGCTCGGCAGCTCGGGCAGGCTGCGGTGCAGGGTGGACGAATGTCTGTTTGGCGACACTTGCTGGCTCTTTGGCGTTAGCCGGAAATTTTCCAGCACGATAGTGTGGCCGCCTCCCGTACCGCAAGCCCGAGAGTCGCCATGTCCCTGCGCCGCTTCCTGCCCGATGCCTTCACCCAGACCCTGCTCGCCGTGGTGCTGATCGCCACCGTCCTGCCCGCCAGCGGCCAGGTGGCCGTGGCCTTCGCGTGGATCACCAACCTGGCCATCGCCCTGCTGTTCTTCCTCCACGGCGCCAAGCTGTCGCGCCAGGCCATCCTCGCCGGCGCCGGGCACTGGCGCCTGCATCTGTTGGTATTCGCCTGCACCTTCGTGCTGTTTCCCCTGCTCGGCTTGGCGCTCAAGCCGCTGCTGGCGCCGCTGATCGGCACCGAGCTGTACCTGGGCATGCTCTACCTCTGCGCCCTGCCGGCCACGGTGCAGTCGGCCATCGCCTTCACCTCGCTGGCGCGCGGCAATATCGCCGCGGCGATCTGCAGCGCGGCGGCCTCCAGCCTGCTCGGCATCTTCCTCACCCCGCTGCTGGTGGCGCTGCTGATGGGCGTGGAAGGCGCCAACGGCTCGACCTTGGACGCCATCGGCAAGATCAGCCTGCAGCTGCTGCTGCCGTTCATCCTCGGGCAGATCGCCCAGCGCTGGATCGGCGCTTGGGTGACCCGCAACAAGGGCTGGCTGAAGTACGTCGACCAGAGCTCGATCCTGCTGGTGGTCTACACCGCCTTCAGCGCCGCGGTGATCGGCGGCCTGTGGCAGCAGGTGCCGCTGCTCACCCTGCTGGCCCTGGTGCTGGCCTGCTGCGTGCTGCTGGCGCTGGCGCTGCTGCTCACCCACCTGCTCGGCAAGTGGCTGGGCTTCAGCCTGGAAGACCGCATCACCATCCTCTTCTGCGGCTCGAAGAAGAGCCTGGCCACCGGCGTGCCCATGGCCCAGGTGCTGTTCGCCGGCAGCAGCATCGGCCTGCTGATCCTGCCGCTGATGCTGTTCCACCAGATCCAGCTGATGGTCTGCGCGGTGCTGGCGCAACGTTATGCCAAGCGCCCGGAGATGGCGCAGGAGGCCGCCCCGGCATAGCCCAGATGCGCTCCACGGTTCGATGGCGGCACATGCCCCGGATTGCATCCAGGCTACGAGGTAGGTTGGCGCTGAGCGCAGCGAAGCCCAACGACGGTACCTGGTGACCTGGCCTCGGCGTCGTGCCCACCCTCGCTCGTTGGGCTTCGTCGCGGGCTCCTCAACCCGACCTACAGCTGATGACCGGCACTTGCTCGGACTCAAAATAACTGTATTTTTATACAGCATATCGAGGAGTCCGAGCATGTCCGTCAGCCTGCCGCCACGTGGCCGTGGCACCGCCAGCAATCCGCATAACCGCTTTGCCCCGACCCGGGTGATCGCCAGCGACGACGGCTGGTTCGAAGAAGTGCCGCCGAGCCGAGCCACCGAGGTGCGCGCGGAAACCGCCAAGACCATCATCAGCCGCAACCAGTCGCCGGACCTGCCCTTCGACCGCTCGATCAACCCTTACCGCGGCTGCGAGCACGGCTGCATCTACTGCTACGCGCGGCCCAGCCACGCCTACTGGGACCTGTCGCCGGGGCTGGACTTCGAGACCCGGCTGATCGCCAAGACCAACGCCGCCGCCCTGCTCCAGCAGCAGCTGAGCAAGCCCGGCTACCAGTGCGCGCCGATCAACCTGGGTGCCAACACCGACCCCTACCAGCCGATCGAGCGCGAGCAGCGGCTGACCCGCCAGTGCCTGGAAATCCTCCTCGACTACCGCCACCCGGTGACCATCGTCACCAAGGGTGCGCTGATCCTGCGCGATCTGGACCTGCTCGCCGAGCTGGCCAAGCAGCGCCTGGTGGCGGTGTATATCAGCCTCACCACCCTGGACGACGAGCTCAAGCGCATCCTCGAACCGCGCGCGGCGGCGCCTTCGGCACGCCTGCGGGCGATCCGCGTGCTGCGCCAGCAGGATATCCCGGTCGGCGTGCTGTGTTCGCCGATGATCCCGATGATCAACGACATGGAGCTCGAGCGCCTGCTCGAAGCGGCGCAGCAGGCCGGTGCGCAGAGCGCCAACTACATGCTGCTGCGCCTGCCGCGCGAGGTGGCGCCGCTGTTCGAGGAGTGGTTGCGGGCCCATCACCCGCAGCGCGCCGAGCACGTGCTCAGCCTGATCCGTCAGAGCCGCGGCGGCGAGCTGTACGACAGCCGGTTCGGCGCGCGCTTTCGCGGCGAGGGCGCCTTCGCCGAACTGCTGGCGCAGCGCTTCGCCCTGGCCATCCGCCGCCTCGGCCTGCAGCGGCGCCAGGCCCTGCAACTGGACTGCAGCCGCTTCGCCCCGCCGGGTGGACAGCTGGCCCTGCTCTGACGCACCCGGCCACAGTCTGCACGGGCCTGCGGGTTGTCGCCGCACCGGCCCTGAGGCGACACTTGGCGTGTGACTCGCCAGCGGCTGCGGCTGTCGGTTTAGCAGCGTCTTTTCAGGTTCATAGAGGTTCAGGGCATGCCTTACAAACACCAGGTCATTCCACTTCAGACCCACGAGGGCAACGAAACCGCCGAGCAGGCGCTGCAAAGCATCGTCGACGGCTTCAAACGCTTTCGCAACGAGGTATTCCCGCAGCAGGAAGAGCTGTTCAAGAAGCTCGCCACCGCGCAGAACCCGCGCGCCATGTTCATCACCTGCGCCGACTCGCGGGTGGTGCCGGAACTGATCACCCAGAGCTCGCCGGGCGACCTGTTCGTCAACCGCAACGTCGGCAACGTGGTGCCGCCCTACGGCCAGATGATGGGCGGCGTATCCACCGCCATCGAGTACGCGGTGATGGCCCTGGGCGTGCAGCACATCGTCATCTGCGGCCATTCCGACTGCGGCGCGATGAAGGCGGTGCTCAATCCGGCGTCGCTGGAAACCATGCCCACGGTCAAGGCCTGGCTGCGCCATGCCGAAGTGGCACGCACGGTGGTGGCGGAGAACTGCAGCTGCGGCAACGACCAGGAAACCCTCGCCGTGCTCACCGAGGAAAACGTGGTGGCCCAGCTCGACCACCTGCGCACCCACCCCTCGGTGGCGGCCAAGCTGGCGCGCGGCCAACTGTTCATCCACGGCTGGGTGTACGACATCGAAACCAGCCAGATCAAGGCCTACGACGCCGAGCTGGGCGGCTTCCTGCCGCTCGATGGCGACAAGGTTCCGATGGCCACCCCGCGCGCCCGCTACCCGCAGAGCTGAAAAACCTGGGGTGTCGCGGGGCCGCCCAGGCCGCGCGCACCAAGTCTCACCAGGTCGCGGCTGACGCCTCTCTCGCAGATGCACTGCGAGGTAGGAGGGGCTTTAGCCGCGACGCTCTTATCCTAAAGCGTCTCCGTAGCCGGTGCGCACAGCGCAGCCTACGAGCGGCGACTCAGAACTTCTCCCCGCGCAGCACCTCCACCTGCGCCAGGTAGCAGACCATGGCGAAATGGTCGTAGTAGCGCGCCTGCAGGTGTTCGGCGATGCGCTCGGCCAGCTCGCGGCCGCAGATGATTTCCAGGCGGATATTGCCCTCGGTGTCCCAATCGGCGCTGCGCACGCCGCGGTGCCCGCGGCCGCGGGCGTCGGAGAGGGTCCAGCCGGGGGCGCCGAGCGCCTCCAGGTCGGCCAGCAGCTTCTTCTCCAGCGCCGCCTCGCAGATCACGGTGAGCAGGGTACGGCTATGTGCGTTCATCTCAGAATCCCCAGGCGATCAATAGCTCGGCCAGCGCCAGGTACAGCGGGATGCCGAGCAGGATATTGAAAGGGAAGGTTATCCCCAGCGAAGCGGTCAGCGACAGCGACGGGTTGGCCTCCGGCAGCGCCAGGCGCATGGCCGCCGGCACCGCGATATAGGAGGCCGAGGCGGCCAGGGTGGCGAGCATCGCCGTGCCGCCCAGGCTCAAGCCCATGAAGCGCGCCAGCAGGGCGCCGATCAGCGCGCCGAGCAGCGGCATCAGCAGGGCGAAGGCGGCCAGGCGCAGGCCGAACTGCTTGAGCGCACCGAGCTGGCCGGAGGCGATCAGGCCCATCTCCAGCAGGAAGAACGCCAGCACCGGCTTGAACATGCTGGTGTACAGCGGCTCCAGCGGCTTGATCGCCTCCTTGCCGGCGATGGCGCCGATCACCAGGCCGCCGAGTAGCAGCATGATGCTCTTGCCGAGGAAGATCTCGCGGCCCAGCTCGCCCCAGTGGGTCTCGCGGGAGATGCCCTTGGCCAGGACGATACCGACCAGGATCGCGGGAATCTCCAGGATGGCCACGAACAGCGGCATATAGCTCTCGAACGCGACGCCCTTGGCCAGCAGATAGGCCACCACCACGGCGAAGGTACCGGCGCTGACCGAGCCGTAGTGCGCAGCCACCGCGGCGGCGTTGATGCGGTCGAAGCGCAGGCCGCGCAGCAGGACGAAGGCGAGCAACGGCAACAGCACGCCGAGCGCCAGCACCAGCGCCGACTGGCCGAGCAGCTGCAGGCTGGCCTGCTCGGCCAGCTCCACGCCGCCGTGCAGACCGATGGCCAGCAGGAGAATGATCGACAGCGTCTCGTACAGCGCCGCCGGCAGCTTCAGCTCGCTCTTGAGCAGACCGGCGACCAGGCCGAAGACGAAGAACAGCACCACCGGGTCCAGAGCCACTTGAGCTCACCTCCTAGATCGGGTGAAACGAAGGAAAAGGCCATGCCCCGGCACAGGGCGGTGCTGATCGCCCTGCTTTGCCTCGCCACCGGGCGACGCACCGGGACATGACCGGAAAGCGTAGGCGCGCCGGCACGCGCGCGATCAAAAAAAGGGAGCCTTGCGGCCCCCGGGACAACACGCGCGCGCCGTCGCGCCGAAATAAAAAAGGAGCCCGGGCGATCCCATCAAACTTGCCCATTCAACAGGCCGGGCTCCATGAGGTTAACCTTCGATTTCCACCAGCACCTCGCCCGGGTTGACTCGGTCGCCCTTGGCCACGTGCACCGCCTTGACCGTGCCGGCGATCGGCGCCTGCACCTCGGTCTCCATCTTCATCGCTTCGGTGATCAGCACCGCCTGGCCGGCCTTGACCGCGTCGCCGACCTTGACCAGCACGTCGACGATGTTGCCCGGCATGGTGGTGGACACGTCGCCCGGCGCGCTGGCCTGCTTGCGCTTGCCGCCGGTGCCGGCGACGAAGTCGTTGAGCGGCTCGAACACCACCTCTTCCGGCATGCCGTCGATGGACAGGTAGAAGTGACGCTTGCCGTCACCCTTGACGCCGACGCCGGTGATGTCGACGCGGTAGCTCTCGCCGTGCACGTCCACCACGAACTCGGTGGG
>NZ_AVOF01000212.1:0-5665 GCF_000465935.2 Pseudomonas sp. EGD-AK9 | reverse complement strand
ATCGCGCAGCTCGCGGGTGCGCGCGCCGATGGCGATGGGCGTGGCGAAGTCGCCGCGGGCCCAGGCCGACAGCGCCGGCACCAGCTGGCTGAGCACCCGGGTCAGGCGCCGCTGGATGCTGTCGATGGTCAGCGCGATCAGCAGGATCAGGCCGATCATCAGGCCCTGGATCAGCCGCACGTCGCCCTGGATGCGCGCGTACTCGGCCTTGACCTGCGGCTCCAGAGCGGCCAGCGCCTGCTGCAGCTGGTCGATGCGCGCGCGGGTGGCGGCGGCCAGTTGCTGACGCTGCTCGACCAGCTCGCGGGTGCGCTGCAGCTCGGCCGGGTAGCGGCGTACCAGGGCGGCGAAGTCGCGCTTGAGGGCGACGCCACGATCTTCCGCCTGGCTGGCGCTGCTGTCGTCGGCCAGGCCGAGCAGGGCGGCGAAGCCGGCGCTGGCCGAGTCCGAAGCCTCCGCCACACCGAGCAGCGGCAGGCTGTCGAGGCGCCCGGCCTGTGCGCCGAGGGCCTTGAGTTCGCGTTCGATATCGGCCAGCAGCTCGTTGCGGCCCTGGGCAACGAAGCGGCCGCGGGCATGGCCCAGGCGCGTCAGGTGCTGGCTGGCGTCGAACAGAGGGCGGTGGTAATCCTGCGCTGACGCCCCCGTGGCCGAGTCGGCGTACTGCGCCAGCTGCTCCAGCGCGCCGCCCATCTCCCGTTCGGCCTGCAGCAGCAGGCCCTGCGGGTCGCCGGCCAGTTTGCCGGCGGCGAGCAGCTCGCCCGCGCTGAAGGTGCGCAATTGCTCCAGGCTCGGCCGCAGCTCCTCGGCCAGCGGCGCCGGCAGCTCGTCGAGCGCCAGCTCCAGGCCGTCGATGGCCTGGCCCGCGGCGCTGTGGCGTAGGGCGTCGCCGCTGGCCAGGTAGGCCTGGATATTGCCGGCCACGTCCTGCTGGAACTGCTGGGACAGCGCCAGGTAGCGCTCCATCAGCTGGAACGGCTGTTGCAGCGCGCGCTGCGACCACCACAGGGTCGCCGCCAGGGCGACGCAGACGGTGACCAGCAGCAGGGTGTTGAGGTTGGTGAGCAGCTTGAGACGCATGGCGGGCTCGATCGACGGCTGAACGATGCCCGCGAGCCTATTGCGGTTTGGTTACAGGCTGATGACGTTGTGCGTTGCGTCACGTTCCGGCGACCGGCGAGCCGTCACGCACCGCGGTACAGCTCCACCCGGTTGCGGCCGCCGTGCTTGGCCCGGTACAGCGCCTCGTCGGCCTGCTTGGACAGGGCGTTGCCGTCCAGGCCCGGCTGCAGCATGGCGATGCCGCAGCTGAAGGTGCAGGAGAGGTCCTGCGGCTGCGCCGGGTAGTGGATCTCGGCGAAGCGCTGGCGGATTTCCTCGAGCACCCGCAGCGCCGATTGCTCGTCGGTATCGGGCAGCACCACGGCGAATTCCTCGCCGCCGTAGCGGCCGATATGGTCGGTCTTGCGCAGGCGCTGTTTGAGAAACAGCGCCAGGCTCTTGATCACCCGGTCGCCCATGGGGTGGCCGTAGCTGTCGTTGACCCTCTTGAAGTGGTCGATGTCGAGCATGGCGAAGGCCAGCGGCTGCTCGTCGCGGCGCGCGCGGAAGCAGGCGTCTTCGAGCAGCTGCAGGGTGTGGGTGTGGTTGTACAGGCCGGTCAGGCTGTCGCGCACCATGCGCGCCTTGAGGTTGCGCGCGCGGGCGGCGCGGTTGCGCACGGTGGCGATCAGATGACGTGGCTTGATCGGTTTGGTGAGGAAATCGTCGCCGCCCTCGCTCATGGCGTCGAGCTGCTTGTCCAGGTCGTCCTCGGCCGACAGGTAGATGATCGGCACGCTGACGTAGCGGTCGTTGTGGCGGATCACCTTGGCCAGCTCGATGCCGCTGCACTCGGGCATGTACATGTCGAGGATGATCAGGTCGGGCTGGAACTCGGCCAGCGCGTCCATCGCCTGGATCGGCTCGGTCAGGGTGTGGGTGAGGATGCCGGCGCTGTTGAGCACGCGCTCGGTGTGGGTGGCCTGGGCCTTGGAGTCGTCGACGATCAGCACCTTGTAGGGATCGTACTGGGCGACGTGGGTCAGCACCTCGATGCGTTCGAGCAGACTGGAGGCGTCCAGCGAGCCGGTGAAGAACTCCTGGCCGCCGGCGCGCACCGCGGCCAGGCGGGTCGGCGTGTCGGTGTCGCGGTGGCTGAAGAACAGCAGCGGAATCTTCTGCTCCAGGCCCTGCTGCACCGAGTCGGCCAGCGCCAGGCCGGCACCGGCGAAGTCGACGTCCATGACGATGGCGGCCGGGTGGCGCTCGGCGATGGCGGCGCGAAACGCCGCGGCGTCTGTCAGCGCCTGCGCGGCCAGGCCGAAGAACTCCAGCTGCTGGGCCAGGCGCTCGGCGCGGGCGGTGTCCTGCAGGGCCAGGTAGACCGGCTTGCGCAGCGGCGGCAGGAAGGTCTGCTCGAACGCGTCGCCGTGGCGCAGGCCGGTGCGCGACAGGCGCTGCATGGCCAGGTTGAGCTGGCCGATCAGGCTGCTGTTGAGGCGTCCGCGGTTGTCCGCCACCGCCATCAGGCTGGCGGCGATGGCCTCGGCCAGCTGGGCATGCTCGGCCTGCTCGAAGCGCTCGGCGTAGCGCAGCAGGCGCAGGTTGGCCTCGCCCAGTTCGGCCATGCCGGCGTCGTTCCATTCGCTGCGCTGCAGGCGCTGCCAGACTTCCAGCACCTGACGCGCTTGGTGGATCACGCGCTGGGCGAAGTGATGCTTGAGGCGATCGCGACTGGGATCCGGGTGTTCGGTCATGGGCCGACTTCTTTAAATGACTGGGTCAGTGGTGGCTCGATGCTATCACTTGGCGGCGGCGCTGACAGTGCCGTCGATCAATTGGCGTCGTGTTTTCTGTCGAATAGGCGACATAAACCTAGCTTTTTCCCACTGACTTGCCACCGGCGGTAAGTTTGCCCGTGCGCCCTGCGCTTTGCGGCGAGCTTGCCTTATAGTGCGGACACGCAACCCGTTGTTCGGGGCGCGGTCGAACATTCGAATTTGCTGAAGGAAGGACACTGCCATGCTGGACTGGAAGAATCGCGCGGCGAGCTCGCCCGACGCCGCCGCCAAGACCGCCACGCACGCAGGCGAGCGCAGCGGCGCCAGCCTGATCGGCCGCGCGGTCGGCGGACTGCTCGGCGTCTACCTGCTGCTGGCCCTGGTGGTCGGCTGGTACTGGAGTCAGGAGCCGTCGGCCTTCCCGGTGCAGCAGCGGGCCCAGGCCGCGGCGGAGCAGGCCAAGCGCCAGCTGGTCGGCGGCTACACCACGGTGGAGACCCTCAAGCAGGTGGCCGGCACCCTGCTGGACAAGCCCGGCGGCTACCTGTCCAACGACCTGGCGCCGCCCGGCCTGTGGCTGGACAACATGCCGAGCTGGGAATATGGCGTGCTGGTGCAGGTGCGTGACTTCTCCCGCGCCCTGCGCAAGGACTTCGCCCGCTCGCAGTCGCAATCCACCGAGGACCCGGACCTGGCCCAGGCCGAGCCGCGCTTCCACTTCGACAACAAGAGCTGGGCGCTGCCGGCCTCGGAGTCCGAGTACCGCGAAGGGATCAAGGCGCTGGATCGCTACCTGGCCCGCCTGGCCGATCCGAGCAAGCAGAACGCGCAGTTCTATACCCGCGCCGACAACCTCAACAACTGGCTGGGCGACGCCGGCACCCGCCTCGGCTCGCTGTCGCAGCGGCTGTCCGCCAGCGTCGGTCAGGTGCGCCTGAATACCGAGGTGCTGCCGAGCGAGCCGGACGCCACGGCGGTGGGCGAGGGCGGCATCTACGAGACGCCCTGGCTGCAGATCGACAACGTGTTCTACGAGGCGCGCGGCCAGGCCTGGGCACTGGCCCACCTGCTGCGCGCGGTCGAGGTGGACTTCGCCGACGTGCTGGCGAAGAAGAACGCCACGGTCAGCGTGCGGCAGATCATCCGCGAGCTGGAGGCGGCGCAGGAAACCCTGTGGAGCCCGATGATCCTCAACGGCAGCGGCTATGGCCTGCTGGCCAACCACTCGCTGGTGATGGCCAACTACATCTCGCGGGCCAATGCGGCGATCATCGACCTGCGCCAGCTGCTGAGCCAGGGCTGATGGCGGCGATCTCCGAGGCGGAAGCGGCGCATCGCGCCGCCTCCGACGCCGAGCGGGTGGCCTGGGTCGACGAACAGGACCGGCCGCTCGGCGGGGTGTCGCGCGCCGAGCTGCGCGAGCGCCGCCTGATCGGCCGCGGCACCTATATCCTGCTGTTCAACTCGGCCGGCCTGCTCTGCGTGCACCGGCGCACCCTGAGCAAGGCGCTGTATCCCGGCTACTGGGACGTGGCCGCCGGCGGCATGGTGCTGGAAGGCGAGGCATACGCCGAGTCGGCCGAGCGCGAACTGGCCGAGGAATTGGGCATAGTCGGCGCCGAGCTGGTCGAGCATGCGCATTTTCTCTACGACGCCCCGG
The DNA here is from genome assembly GCF_000465935.2 of Pseudomonas sp. EGD-AK9. NCBI lineage: Bacteria > Pseudomonadati > Pseudomonadota > Gammaproteobacteria > Pseudomonadales > Pseudomonadaceae > Pseudomonas > Pseudomonas sp. EGD-AK9. The sequence continues at coordinate 1,183 of NZ_AVOF01000212.1, read as the reverse complement.
AAAGCCGGCTGTGGTGCATGGCCTACTCGGCGGTATCCGACGCGCCGCTGGTGTTGCAGCCGGAAGAAGTGCTGGAGGCGCGCTTCATCAGCGTCGAGCAGGCGCTGGAGGAGACCCGCCGCCTGCCCTATTGCCCGGATTCGCTGGCGGCATTGCAGCGTTATCTGGTCGCCCGCCGGTAGATACCGTCTTGGGGCTCACCTCGCGATAGCGAGTGCCCGCTCAAAGGCCGACCGGATTCCATCGCGCCGTGCGCGCCAATGAGCGAGCGGCGAACAGCCGGCGCCAGGCGCCCCTGTGTCCATGCCTGGCGCTTCAGTTCGGCAGGTTGGCCGCCTGGATCGCGGTCAGCGCGATGGTGTAGACGATGTCGTCGACCAGGGCGCCGCGCGACAGGTCGTTCACCGGCTTGCGCAGGCCCTGCAGCATGGGGCCGACGCTGATGCAGTCGGCGCTGCGCTGCACCGCCTTGTAGGTGGTGTTGCCGGTGTTCAGGTCGGGGAACACGAACACCGTGGCGCGCCCGGCCACCGGGCTGTTCGGCGCCTTCTGCCGGCCGACGCTGTCGATGGCGGCGGCGTCGTACTGCAAGGGGCCGTCGAGCAGCAGGTCGGGGCGCATCTCGCGGGCCAGGCGGGTGGCGGCGCGCACCTTCTCCACCTCCTCGCCGCTGCCGGAGTCGCCGGTGGAGTAACTGAGCATGGCCACCCGCGGGGTGATGCCGAAGGCTTGCGCCGAGTCGGCGCTCTGCAGGGCGATCTCGGCCAGTTGTTCGGCGTTGGGGTCGGGGTTCACCGCGCAGTCGCCGTAGACCAGCACCTGGTCCGGCAGCAGCATGAAGAATACCGAGGACACCAGGTTGTAGCCCGGCGCCGTCTTGATCAGCTGCAGCGCCGGGCGGATGGTGTTGGCGGTGGTGTGGATGGCGCCGGAGACCAGGCCATCGACCTCGTCCAGGGCCAGCATCATGGTGCCCAGCACCACGGTGTCTTCCAGCTGTGCCTCGGCCATCGGTGCATTGAGGCCCTTGCCCTTGCGCAGCTCGACCATGGGTTCGACGTAGCGCCCGCGGATCAGGTCCGGGTCGAGAATCTCCAGGCCCGCCGGCAGCTCGATGCCCTGGGCGCGGGCGACGGCGTGGACGGCGTCGGGCTTGGCCAGCAGCACGCAGCGGGCGATGCCG
>NZ_AVOF01000211.1:0-5718 GCF_000465935.2 Pseudomonas sp. EGD-AK9 | reverse complement strand
GCAGATTGCCAGCATGCCTCGGCCTGCTCGGGCGACCAGCCGTCCGAGCCGGCCGAGGCATGCTGGCAATCTGCGGTCAGAGGCTCTGGCGCTGGGCTATGCTGTGCCAGCGTACCCACTCGAGGCCCGCATGCCCGCCGCCTTATCCGACCGCCTGCCCAAATGGACTTGGTGGCTGCCGCTGCCGCTTTTCCACCTGGGAACCTGGTTATCCCTGACCACCCGCCTGGATGACGGGGTGGCGCTGTGCTACCTGCCGCTGCTGCTCGGCCTGGTGCTGTGCCTGTGGTGGGGGCCACGGGTGTTGCCGGCGCTGTACCTCAACGCCCTGCTCAGCACGCCCTTGTGGGGCCTGTCCTGGCAGTGGGCGCCGCTCTATGCCGTGCCGGAAACCGCCGCGGTGGCGCTGGGCTGGTGGCTGTTGCGGCGCCAGCCGTTCGACCCCGCGCTCGGCCGCCTGGCCGATCTGCTGCGCTTTCTCGCCTTCGGCGTGCTGCTGCCGACCACCCTGGTGGCCTTCGGTCTGCAGGGCAACCTGTGGCTCACCGGCCTACAGGGCGGCGAGCAGTGGGCGCTGGCCGTGCTGGGGGTGTGGCTGAGCGACGGCATCGGCCTGCTGGCGCTGGCGCCGCTGCTGCTGGCCTACGCCAGCCCGCTGCTGCGCGTGCGTGGCTGGTTGCATAAGGACGTGACGGACGCCGCGCCGGCGCTGAGCCTCAGCCGCTCGCCGCTGGGCTGGCTGTTCGCCGGCGGCGCCCTGCTGCTCTTGGCGGCGCTGCTCGGCAGCCTGCCGACGCTGCTCGGCCTGCCGCTGCTGGGCATCTGCATGCTGGTGCTGGCCCTGCGGCACGCCTTCGCCGGGGCGTTGTACGGCGTGGTCCTGGCCTTCGCCGCGACCCTGCTGCTGCCGCTGCTGCGCGATGGCCTCGGCCTCGGTGCTCCGGATCTGCAACGCAGCCAGCTGCAACTCACCGTGCTGTTGCTGATGAGCGCCGCGCTGCTGGTCGGCCGCGCCCTCGGCGACCTGCGCCAGGCACTGGCGCGTAGCGCGCAGATGCAGCAGCAACTGGCGCGCGCCAACCTGGCCATGGAGGCCAGCCCGTTGGGGGTGACCATCGCCGACGCGCGCCAGCCCGACCTGCCGCTGATCTACTGCAACCCGGCGTTCAGCCGCATCACCGGCTACACCGTCGAGGAGGTGCTGGGGCGCAACTGCCGCTTCCTCGCCGGCGATGACCGCCACCAGCGCGACCTGAAACAGCTGCGCGCGGCGCTGCGCGAGGGGCGCAGCGGCCATGCGGTGCTGCGCAACTACCGCAAGGACGGCAGCCCGTTCTGGAACGAGGTGGTGCTGGCGCCGATGCGCGACGAGCAGGGCATCAGCCACTTCGTCGGCCTGCAGCACGACGTCACCGAGCGCGAGGAGCTGGCCGCCAAGGTCGAGCAGCAGCGCTTGGCCATGCTGCGCCAGAGCCACCTGTTCAGCCAGACCGAGAGCATCGCCGACATCGGCGGCTGGGTGCTGGAGCTGGCCGACCTGAGCATGTTCTGGAGCGAGGGCTGCTACCGCATCGTCGGCCGCGACCTGGCGCTCGGCGCACCGCTGCTGGAGCAGGCGCTGGACTACTACGACGGCGCCAGCCAGGCGCTGATCCGCGCCAACCTGGCCGAGGCGCTGGCCGGGCGCAATCACTTCGACCTGGAGGCGCGCCTGGCGGCGCGCAACGGCTGGGTGCGCCTGCGCGGGGTGGCCGAGCGCGACGGCACGACGCTGGTGCGGGTCTACGGCGCGATCCAGGACATCAGCGAGCGCAAGCGCGCCGAGCAGCAGCTGCGCGAGCGCGACGAACGCCTGCGCCTGTTCTTCGAGGCGCCGCTGATCGGCATGGCCCTGACCACGCCGACCTTCGGCTGGGAGGAGGTCAACCACAAGCTGTGCGCCATCCTCGGCCGTTCGCGCGAGGAGCTGCTGCGCTGCACCTGGGACGAGCTGTCGCATCCGGACGACCTGGCCGCCGAGCAGCAGCAACTGGATGCGGTGCTGGGCGGCAGCAGCGACGGCTTCGAGCTGGACAAGCGCTTCCTGCGCGCCGACGGCCAGCAGGTGCACACCCGCCTCAGCCTGCGCGCGGTGCGCAACGGCCAGGGCCGTCCGGGCATGTTCCTGCTGCTGGTGGAGGACGTCAGCGCCCGTCGCGAGGCCGAGGCGCGCTATCGCACCCTGGTCGAGCACGCGCCCGAGGCGATCATGCTGTTCACCCCCAAGGGCGGCATGGTCGATTTCAACGAGAACGCCCTGCGCCTGTTCCGCTACCGCCGCGAGGAACTGCTGGGCAAGACGGTGCTGGAGATCAGCCCGCTGCGTCAGGCCGACGGCCAGCTCTCGGCGGAGATCGGCAAGGTGCATCTCAAGCGCGCCATCGCCGGCGAGGCGCCGGTGTTCGAATGGCTGCACCGCGACAGCGCCGGCCGCCAGCTGCCCTGCGAGGTGCGCCTGGTGCGCATGCCCGGCGAGCAGCTGCTGATCCGCGGCAGCGTCACCGATATCTCCGAGCGCCAGCGCTACCAGCGCGAGATCGAGCGCCTGGCCTACAGTGACGAACTGACCGGGCTGCCCAATCGCCGCCTGCTGCTCGACCGCCTGCAGCACGCTATGGACCGCGAGGCGCGCGAGGGCCGCCTAGGTGCGTTGCTGTTCATCGACCTGGATCACTTCAAGACGGTCAACGACAGCCTCGGCCACCTGATCGGCGATGCCCTGCTGCGTGAGGTGACCAGCCGCCTGGCGCGCGAGCTGCGCGCCGAGGACACCCTGGCACGGCTCGGCGGCGACGAGTTCGTGGTGCTGCTGGAGGCGCTCGGCGACGACCCGCGGGTGGTCGCCGAACACGCCGCGGCGGTGGGCGACAAGCTGCTGCGCGGCCTGCTCGGCAGCTGCACCATCGACGGCCACGAGCTGTCGATCAGCGCCAGCATCGGCATCGCCCTGCACCCGCTGGAGCGGCAGAACGCCGCCGACGTGCTCAAGCAGGCCGACACCGCGATGTACCGGGCCAAGCACGCCGGGCGCAACGCCCTGCATTTCTTCGCCCCGGAAATGCAGGCGGCCATCGACCAGCGCCTGCAGCTGCAGAGCGAGCTGCGCCAGGCCATCGCCCGCGAGCAACTGCACCTGGTGTTCCAGCCGCAGCTGGCGCTGGCCACCGGCAAGGTGGCCGGCGCCGAGGTGCTGCTGCGCTGGCGTCACCCGGAGCGCGGCGAGATCGCCCCGGATCAGTTCATCCCCCTGGCCGAGGAAACCGGGTTGATCCAGGACGTCGGCCACTGGGTGCTGGAGCAGGCCTGCGCGGCGCTGACGCGCTGGCATCGGCAGTGGCCGCAGCTGGTGCTGGCGGTCAACCTCAGCCCGCGCGAGCTGCGCCAGGCCGACTGCGTGGCGCGTATCCAGGCCTGCCTGCAGCGCCATGGCGTGGCGCCGGCCTCGCTGGAGCTGGAGATCACCGAGGGGGTGCTGCTGGAGGACGTCGACCAGTGCATCGCCACCATGCAGCGGCTCAAGGCCCTCGGCGTGCGCTTCGCCATCGACGATTTCGGCACCGGCTACTCGTCGCTGACCTACCTCAAGCGCCTGCCGCTGGACCGATTGAAGATCGACCGCAGCTTCGTCGCCGACCTCGACGGCGAGGAGAGCGGCCGCCTGTTGGTGCAGACCATCCTGGTGATCGCCCGTAACCTCGACCTGGAGTGCGTGGCCGAAGGCATCGAACGCGCCGCCCAGCTGGAGCTGCTGCGCGAGCACGGCTGCTCGCTGGGCCAGGGCTACCTGCTCAGCCGGCCGCTGGCGGAAGCGGAGTTTCTCGCCTGGCTGGAGGCGCACCACCGCTAGAGTGGCGCGGTACCGCCCAGGCCGTGTGGGGATAAGGGTCGTTTGCGACCGACCCGGCGTAGCGCGGCTCAGCCACGCCCCTTGGTACGGGTCTGCCCGGGTTCGGCGTACTTTTCCAGGTGTTCGACGATGATCCCGGCGACGTCCTTGCCGGTGGTGGTCTCGATGCCTTCCAGGCCCGGCGAGGAGTTCACCTCCATCACCAGCGGGCCGTGATTGGAGCGCAGGATGTCCACCCCGGCGACGTTCAGCCCCATCACCCGGGCGGCGCGCACCGCGGTCATGCGCTCCTCGGGGGTGATCTTGATCAGGCTGGCGGTGCCGCCGCGGTGCAGGTTGGAGCGGAACTCGCCGGCCTTGGCCTGGCGCTTCATCGAGGCGATCACCTTGTCGCCGACCACGAAGCAGCGGATATCGGCGCCGCCGGCCTCCTGGATGTACTCCTGGACCATGATGTCCTGCTTGAGGCCGAAGAAGGCTTCGAGCACCGACTCGGCCGCCTTGTGCGTCTCGGCCAGCACCACGCCCTTGCCCTGGGTGCCTTCCAGCACCTTGATCACCAGCGGCGCACCGCCGACCATCTGGATCAGGTCGGGGATGTCGTCGGGGGAGTGGGCGAAGCCGGTCACCGGCAGGCCGATGCCCTTGCGCGACAGCAGCTGCAGGGCGCGCAGCTTGTCGCGCGAGCGGCTGATGGCGACCGATTCGTTGAGCGGGTAGACGCCCATCATCTCGAACTGGCGCAGCACCGCGCAGCCATAGAAGGTCACCGAGGCGCCGATGCGCGGGATCACCGCGTCGAAGCCTTCCAGCGCCTGGCCGCGGTAGTGGATCTGCGGCTTGTGGCTGGCGATGTTCATATAGGCGCGCAGGGTGTCGATCACCTGCATCTCGTGGCCGCGCTGCTGCCCGGCCTCCACCAGACGGCGGGTGGAATACAGGCGCGGGTTGCGCGACAGCACGGCGATCTTCATTGGGCACCTGGAACGGAGGAGGGCAGGGTGGGTTTGTCTTGCACGTAGCTGAGCGCCGGGTTGACCACCAGTTGCCCGGCGATCAGCGCCTTGGAACCGAGCAGCACGCGGTAGCGCATGGTCTTGCGGCAGGCCAGGGTGAACTCCACCGGCCACAGGCGATCGCCCAGGGCCAGGTGGGTGCGGATCACGTAGCGGCTTTGCGCCAGGCCGTTGGAACTCTTGATGCGCTTGACCGAGACCATCTGCGCCTCGCAGCGGTGGCGGCGCTGCACTTGGGTGCCGAGGTAGGCGGTGAAGCGCACCCAGTCCTCGCCATCGCGCTGGAACGGCTGGATATCGCTGGCGTGCAGGCTCGAGGTGCTGGCGCCGGTGTCGATCTTGGCGCGCAGGCCGATGATGCCGAGCTCGGGCAGGTTGATCCACTCGCGCAGGCCGATCACGCTGAGCTGGTCGAAGGTCTTCAAGCGGGCGGTATCCCTCTGCGGCTGACAGGCCTATGATTTCGCGCATTCTAGTAGCGCCGTGTGACAACTGCATCAGGCAGTTTCTGCCGGATGGCAAACCCAGCAGAGGTGAGATGAGCGACAAAGACGACGACAAGGTGCGCCTGGACAAATGGTTGTGGGCGGCACGCTTCTACAAGACCCGCGCGCTGGCCAAGGCGGCCATCGAGGGCGGCAAGGTGCACCACCGCGGCGAGCGCTGCAAGCCGGGCAAGGAGCCCAGGGTGGGCGACGAATACGTGCTGCGCACCGGCTTCGACGAACGCACCGTGGTGGTGCTGGCGCTGTCGGCGGTGCGCCGCGGCGCGCCGGAGGCGCAGCTGCTGTATCGCGAGACCGAGGCGAGCATCGC
>NZ_AVOF01000210.1:0-5770 GCF_000465935.2 Pseudomonas sp. EGD-AK9 | reverse complement strand
AGATCAGCCGCCCGCGCACGTGCGGGCGCATGGCCTCGAGCACCTTCTCCAGGGCGTCCGGGGTGTGCGCGTAATCCACCACCACCAACGGCCGGTCGCCGCCGCCGAGGCGCTGCATGCGCCCGGCCGGCCCCTGCAGCTGCGGCAGCACCTGGAGAATCTCGTCGAGGCCGTAGTCCATGCCCAGCAGCGCGCCGACCACCGCCAGCAGGTTGCTCAGGTTGAAGCGGCCGAGCAGGTTGCTGCGCAGCATGCCTTCGCCACGCGGGGTGACCAGGCGCGCACGTACGCCATGATCATCGAACTGCGCTTCGCTGCAATAAACGAAGGCGTTGGCGTCGCTCAGGCTGTAGCCGATCAGGCGCGAATCATGCACCTGCTGCGCCAACTCCTGACCGAAGGCGTCATCCAGATTGATCACCCGACAACGCAGGTTCGGCCAGGCGAACAGCTTGGCCTTGGCCGCACCGTAGGCCTGCATGTCGCCGTGGTAATCGAGGTGGTCGCGCGACAAGTTGGTGAACACCGCGACGTCGAACTCCAGCGCCGCCACTCGGCCCTGATCCAGGCCGTGGGAGGACACTTCCATGGCCACCGCACGGGCACCGGCCTGCTTGAGGCCGGCCAGGGTGGCCTGCACCCCGACCGGGTCGGGCGTGGTGTGCTTGCCCTGTTCCAGCGCGCCGTGGAAACCGTTGCCCAGGGTACCGACGATGCCGCAACGCTGGCCGAGCAGGTCCAGCGCCTGGGCCAGCAGCTGGCTGACGCTGGTCTTGCCGTTGGTGCCGGTGATGCCGACCAGGTGCAGGCCGCGGCTCGGCTCACCATAGAAGCGCCCGGCGATGGCCGACAGCTGGCCGGCCAGCCCCTTGACCGGCACCAGCACCGCAGTTTCGGCGTGCATGGGGGCAGCCCCTTCGGCCTCGTAGGCCACCGCGGCGGCGCCGCGGGCGACGGCGTCGGCGATATGCACGCGGCCATCCTGCTGGGTGCCGGGCACGGCGAGGAACAGGTCGCCCGGGCGCACCTTGCGGCTATCCAGGGTCAGTTCGCGAATCAGCACGGCGCTCTCGGCGGCCGGCAGCAATTGATTGAGTGGCATGGGCATCAGTTGCGCCCTCCCTGGGTCATGGCGGCTACCTTCTGCTCCGGCGGCGGCAGGTTGTCCGGCGCGATATTCATCAGGCGCAGCGAACCGGCCATCACCCGGCTGAATACCGGCGCGGAGATCAGGCCGCCGTAATAGGCGCCCTTGCCGGGCTCGTCGACCACCACCACCATGGCGATGCGCGGGTTCTGCGCCGGGGCGAAGCCGGCGAACAGCGAACGGTAGGAGTTGGCCTGGTAGCCCTTGGTACCGACGCTGGTCTTGCGCGCCGTACCGCTCTTGCCGGCCACGTGGTAGCCCGGCACCTGGGCGCGAACGGCCCCGCGCGGGGACTCGATGACCTGTTGCAACATGCCCTGCAGGGTCTTGGCCACCTCGGGCGGCACCACCTGCATCGAGCCCGGCGTGCTGTCCACGCGGATCATCGACAGCGGCACCATGCCGCCGCCGTTGCCCAGCGCGGCGTAGGCGTGGGCCAGCTGCACCGCGGTCACCGACAGGCCGTAGCCGTAGGACAGCGTGGCGGTCTCGGCCTGGCGCCACTGGCGGTGGTTGGGCAGATTGCCGACCCGCTCGCCGGGAAAGCCCAGACCGGTGTCGCGACCGAAGCCCAGCTTGCTGAATACTTCGTAGAGCTGCTCGCCGCCGACGTCGAAGGCGATCTTGCTCATGCCGACGTTACTGGAATTGATCAGGATGCCGGGCAGATCCAGCGCCGGGCCCTGGGTGCGGGACACGTCGCGGATGTTGTAACGGCCGATCTGCAGCGTGCCGTTGCCCACCTGGACGATATCGCTGGGCTTCCAGCGTCCGGTCTCCAGGGCGGCGGCCATCGACAGCGGCTTGATGGTCGAGCCGGGCTCGAACACGTCGATCATGGCGCGATTGCGCATCGCCGCCGGGGTCAGGTTGCGCCGGTTGTTGGGGTTGTAGGTGGGGTGGTTGACCATGGCCAGCACTTCGCCGGTCTTGACGTCGACCATCACCAGGCTGCCGGCCTTGGCATCGTGTTCCAGCAGCGCGTTGCGCAGCTCGCGATGGGCCAGGTACTGCAGACGCAGGTCGATGGACAACGCCAAGGCCTTGCCGGCCTTGGCGTTCTGCGCGACCTGGACGTCCTTGATCAGCTTGCCGCGGCGATCCTTGAGCACCTGGCGCTTGCCCGGCACGCCGGCCAGCCATTCTTCATAGGCCAGCTCCATGCCTTCGCGGCCGCGGTCGTCGATATCGGTGAAGCCGACCACATGGGCCGCCACTTCGCCGGCCGGGTAGAAGCGGCGGAACTCCTCGATGGCGTAGACACCCGGTACCTTGAGGTCGAGCACGCTCTGGCCCTTCTCCGGGGTCAGGCCGCGCACCAGGTACATGAACTCGCGCTCCTTGTTCTGCTGCAGGCGCTCGGCGAAGGCCTTGGGCTCCTGGCCCAGGGCGGCGGCCAGCGCCGGCCAGCGCTCGCGCCCGGCCTGCAGTTCCTTGCCATTGGCCCACAGGGTGGTGACCGGGGTGCTCACCGCCAGTGGCTCGCCGTTGCGGTCGGTGATCAGGCCGCGGTGCGCAGGAATCGGGATATGCCGCACGCTGCGCGCATCGCCATGGGCCTTGAGGAAATCGTGGTCGAGCACCTGCAGGTCGAGCATGCGCCAGGCGATGGCGCCGACCATCAGCGCCAGCAGGGCCAGCACCAGGCGGAAGCGCCAGGGGTAGAGCGCGCCTTCGAGGCCGATCATGGCTGCACCATGCGCACTTCGGCGGGGTCGGGAATGCGCATCTGCAGCCGCTCGCTGGCCAGCGCCTCGATGCGGTTGTGCGCGGTCCAGGTGCTTTGTTCGAGAATCAGTCGGCCCCACTCGGCCTGCGCCTTGTCGCGCACGCTGAGCTCACCGTACAACTCGTTGAGCAGCTGGCGGTTCCAGTGCGCGCTGTAGGACACCGCCAGGGCCGACAGCAGCACCGCGATGAACAGCACCAGCATCAGCAGGCTGCCGCTGGGCATGGTCTTGCCGAGACGCAGGTTCACCGCAGTTTCTCCGCGATGCGCATCACCGCGCTGCGCGAGCGCGGGTTGGCCTTGAGCTCGGCTTCGCCGGCGAAGACCGGCTTGCCGATCAGCTTCAGGCGCGGCTCGAAGGCCTTGGGGATGATCGGCAGGTCGCGCGGCAGCTTGTCCGCCTCGCCCTTAGCCTGGCGCTTCATGAACTGCTTGACGATGCGGTCTTCCAGCGAGTGGAAGCTGATCACCACCAGGCGACCGCCGACTTCCAGCGCTTCCAGCGCCGCGTCGAGGCCGCGCTCGAGGTCGCCCAACTCGTTGTTGATATAGATACGAATGCCCTGGAAAGCGCGGGTCGCCGGGTTCTTGCCCTTCTCCCAGGCCGGGTTGGCCACGGTCAGCACCTGCGCCAGGTCGGCGGTGCGGGTAAAGGGCTGCTGCTCGCGGCGCTGCACCACGGCACGCGCCATGCGCTTGGCGAAACGCTCTTCGCCGTAGTCCTTGAGCACGCGGGCGATCTCGTCTTCGGCGGCCGTGGCGATCCAGTCCGCCGCGCTGACGCCCACTGCGGGGTTCATGCGCATATCCAGCGGGCCGTCGTTGAGGAAGCTGAAGCCGCGCTCGGGATCGTCCAGCTGCGGCGACGACACGCCGAGGTCCAGCAGGATGCCGGCGACCTTGCCGACCAGGCCGCGGACAGCGACTTCCTCGCCGAGTTCCGCAAAACTGCGCTGCACAACGACAAAGCGGCCGTCTTCGGCCGCCAATGCTTCCCCGGTGGCTATCGCCAGGGGGTCCTTGTCGAACCCCAGGAGCCGCCCGTCCGGGCCGAGCTTCTGCAAGATCAGCCGACTGTGCCCGCCGCGACCGAAGGTGCCGTCCAAGTAGCAGCCGCCGGCGCGCACGGCGAGCCCCTCGACGGCCTCGTCGAGCAGCACGGTGATATGGCGCAAGGTGCTATCGGTCATGGTCACAGGATCAGGTCACGCAAGTCGTCGGAAAGGGCGCCGGGCTGCTTGATGGCGGCCAGATCGGCTTCGGCTACGGCATTCCAGGTATCTTCGTCCCAGAGTTGAAACTTGTTGAGCTGGCCGACGAGCATCGCCCGCTTGTCCAGCTTGGCGTACTCGCGCAGGCGCGGCGGCACCAGGAAACGGCCGCTGGCATCCAGCTCGAGGTCGACGGCGTTGCCGATCAGCAGGCGCTGCAGGCGGCGGTTCTCTTCACGGAAGGAGGCCAGTTCGCGCAGCTTGTTCTCGATCAGCTCCCATTCGGCCAGCGGGTAGACACAGAGGCAGGGGTCGACGGCATCGATGGTGACGATGAGCTGGCCGGCACAACGCGAAACGAGCTCGTCGCGATACCGACTCGGCATCGCGAGGCGCCCTTTGGCGTCGAGACTGATGGCGTTAGCTCCGCGAAACACGGCTGCGCTTCCCCTGTAATTAGCTTTCCATGCCCAAAAAAACCCACTTCATGCCACTTCTCACCACTTGCGCACACTATAGGAATGCGTATGCCCCACCGTCAAGGCGCGCCAGAAGGGAAAAATCCTTACAGGACGGAGATTTAGCGAACGAAAGCGAGGAAAAAAGCGATGCCGGAAGGGGTAGTCGAGAGACAAAAACCAGCTATTCCAGAGAGCTGAAATTCGAACTTAAAGTAATTTGTTAAGAGTAAGATTTTTTCGGTATTAGAAAGGCGGGAAGTAAAAGCGCAAATCGAGGGGAAAAAGAGGTGGAGAGTCGATCTGTAAGCCGGGTTCTGTCGAGGACAGTCATTCCTCTACGACGTACATCACTGCACGCCTTTAGCAACCTACCCGGTTCCAGCGCGGGCCACGCCAATGGAACCCTATTTGGTCTTGCTCCGAGTGGGGTTTACCTAGCCACGGACTGTTGCCAGCCGCGCGGTGCGCTCTTACCGCACCTTTTCACCCTTACCGGCGCCGAAGCGCTTAGGCGGTTATTTTCTGTGGCACTTTCCGTAGGCTCGCGCCTCCCAGGGGTTACCTGGCACTCCGCCCTATGGAGCCCGGACTTTCCTCCCCCTTCTTGCGAAGGCAGCGACTGTCCGATCGACTCTCCGCCGGCAAGGGTAACAAAGCCGCAAGCGGCAAGCCACAAGCTGCAAGAAAAAGCAGCCTGCCCCCTGCAGGAGCGAGCTCATCCCTGGCGCGTCAGCGCCACCTGGTAGAGCAGGTTCTTACGCACCCCGGTGATCTCGGCGGCCAACGCCGCCGCGCGCTTGAGCGGCATTTCCGCCAGCAGCAGGTCGAGCACCCGCAGCGCCTCGGTGCTGACCGCCTCCTCGCCTTCCGGCGCCTGCCAGCCGGCTACCAGCACCACGCACTCGCCGCGCTGCTGATTGCTGTCGCCGGCCACCCAGGCGCACAGTTCGGCCAGCGGCAGGCCCTTGAGGGTCTCGAAGGTCTTGGTCAGCTCGCGGGCCAACAGCGCCGGACGCTCGTCGCCGAACACCGCACGCATATCCTCCAGGCACTCGAGAATCCGGTGCGGCGCCTCGTAGAAGATCAGCGTGCGCGGCTCCTCGCGCACCTGCTCCAGGCGCGCGCGCCGCCCCACGGCCTTGGCCGGCAGAAAACCCTCGAAGATGAAGCGATCCGACGGCAGGCCGGCGGCCGACAGCGCGGCGATCAGCGCACAGGCCCC
>NZ_AVOF01000209.1:0-5776 GCF_000465935.2 Pseudomonas sp. EGD-AK9 | reverse complement strand
GGCGCCCGCCGCGACCGCGGCAGAGGTGGCCGAGACGGCTCCCGTCGCAGAGGGCGCCAGCGCGGCAACAGCGGGCGCGCCCGCCGCACCGCGCATCAGCGGCGAGATCGGCAATCGCGACGACGTGCTCAAGACCCTCGACCGCATCCTCGCCTACTACGCCCGGCACGAGCCCTCCAGCCCGGTGCCGGTGCTGCTGAGCCGGGCCAAGACGCTGGTCAGTGCCGACTTCGCCACCATAGTGCGCAACCTGATCCCCGACGGCTTCTCCCAGTTCGAAAAGCTCAGGGGGCCCGACGGCGAATAGCGTCGGGTCACCTCATTCACAGCCCATAGCCGCATACGCAGCGCAGGAGGAACAAGATGGCCAACCCCAGCAGCCAGAAATTCATCGCTCGCAACCGAGCTCCACGGGTGCAGATCGAGTACGACGTGGAGCTCTACGGCGCGGAAAAGAAAGTCCAGTTGCCCTTCGTCATGGGGGTGATGGCCGATCTCGCCGGCAAACCCGCCGAACCGCTGCCGGCGGTGGCCGACCGCAAGTTCCTCGAGATCGACGTGGACAACTTCGACTCCCGGCTCAAGGCGATGAAACCGCGGGTGGCCTTCAACGTGCCTAACACCCTGACCGGCGAGGGCAACCTCAGCCTCGACATCACCTTCGAGAGCATGGACGACTTCAGCCCCGCCGCCGTGGCGCGCAAGGTCGACGCGCTCAACCAGTTGCTCGAAGCCCGCACCCAGCTGGCCAACCTGCTGACCTACATGGACGGCAAGACCGGCGCCGAGGAAATGATCATGAAGGCGATCAAGGACCCGGCCCTGCTGCAGGCATTGGCCAGCGCGCCGAAACCGACCGACTCCGAGCCGCAAAGCTGATTAGAGGACGCAGACCATGGCCGAACCGATGACCGAACAGCAGGCCCAGGGCGGGACTGCTACCGAAGAGACCAGCGACTTCGCGTCGCTGCTGCTGCAGGAATTCAAACCCAAGACCGAGCGCGCCCGCGAGGCGGTGGAAACCGCGGTGCGCACCCTGGCCGAACATGCGCTGGAAAAGACCGACCTGATCTCCAACGATGCGATCAAGTCCATCGAGTCGATCATCGCCGCCATCGACGCCAAGCTCACCGAGCAGATCAACCTGATCATGCACCACCAGGACTTCCAGCAGTTGGAAAGCGCCTGGCGCGGCCTGAGCTACCTGGTCAACAACACCGAGACCGACGAGCAGCTGAAGATCCGCGTGATGAGCATCTCCAAGGGCGAGCTGCACAAGACCCTGAAGAAGTTCAAGGGCACCGCCTGGGACCAGAGCCCGATCTTCAAGAAGATGTACGAGGAAGAGTACGGCCAGTTCGGCGGCGAGCCCTACGGCTGCCTGGTCGGCGACTACTACTTCGACCAGTCGCCGCCGGACGTCGAGCTGCTCGGCGAGCTGTCCAAGGTCTGCGCAGCCATGCATTCGCCGTTCATTGCCGCGGCGTCGCCCACCGTCATGGGCATGGGCTCCTGGCAGGAGCTGTCCAACCCGCGCGACCTGACCAAGATCTTCACCACCCCCGAGTACGCCGCCTGGCGCTCGCTGCGCGAGTCTGAGGATGCGCGCTACATCGGCCTGACCATGCCGCGCTTCCTCGCCCGCCTGCCCTATGGCGCCAAGACCGACCCGGTGGATGCCTTCGCCTTCGAGGAGGACACCGCCGGCGCCGACAGCAGCAAGTACACCTGGGCCAACTCGGCCTACGCCATGGCGGTCAACATCAACCGCTCGTTCAAGCTCTACGGCTGGTGCTCGCGCATTCGCGGCGTGGAGTCCGGCGGCGAGGTGCCGAACCTGCCGGCGCACACCTTCCCCACCGACGACGGCGGCGTAGACATGAAGTGCCCGACCGAGATCGCCATTTCCGACCGCCGCGAGGCCGAGCTGGCGAAGAACGGTTTCATGCCCCTGCTGCACAAGAAGAACACCGACCTGGCGGCCTTCATCGGCGCCCAGTCGCTGCAGAAGCCGGCCGAGTACGACGACCCCGACGCCACCGCCAACGCCAACCTGGCGGCGCGCCTGCCCTACCTGTTCGCCACCTGCCGTTTCGCCCATTACCTCAAATGCATCGTGCGCGACAAGATCGGCTCGTTCAAAGAGAAGGACGACATGCAGCGCTGGCTGCAGAACTGGATTCTCAACTACGTCGACGGCGACCCGGCGCACTCCACCGAAACCACCAAGGCCCAGCACCCACTGGCCGCCGCCGAGGTGGTGGTCGAGGAAGTCGAGGGCAACCCCGGCTACTACAACTCGAAGTTCTTCCTGCGCCCGCACTACCAGCTGGAAGGCCTGACGGTGTCCCTGCGCCTGGTCTCCAAGCTGCCCTCGGCCAAAGGCGCCTGATCCACCCTCACATTGGTATCCGCCACGGCGGCGGATACCGCACCACGTAGCGTGGCGCGAGCCACCAAGGAGGCATGATGGCTGTTGATATGTTTATCAAGATCGGCGATGTGGACGGAGAATCCGCCGACAAGACCCACGCCAAGGAAATCGACGTACTGGCCTGGAGCTGGGGCATGTCCCAGTCCGGCAGCATGCATGTGGGCGGTGGTGGCGGCGCCGGCAAGGTCAGTATCCAGGACATCTCGTTGACCAAGTGGATCGACAAGTCCTCGCCCAACCTGATGATGGCCTGCTCCAGCGGCAAGCATTACCCCGAGGCCAAGCTGACCATCCGCAAAGCCGGCGGCGAGGATCCGGTGGAGTACCTGATCATCACCCTCAAGGAAGTGCTGGTGTCGTCCATCAGCACCGGCGGCAGTGGCGGCGAGGATCGCCTGACCGAGAACGTCACCCTCAACTTCGGCCAGGTTCAGGTCGACTATCAACCGCAGAAACAGGACGGCAGCAAGGACGGCGGCCCTATCAAGTACGGCTGGAACATCCGCGAAAACGTCAAGATCTGAGGCATGACCGCCCGGCGCCGCTGCGGCGCCGGGCGCTCGTTTCGTCGGCCATGGCACCAGCGCAGGCGCTCGGCGCGTACGTCTGGTATCGCCACCAAAGGCCAGGACACCCGCGGCCCGCAGAGCCACTGCTGCGCGGCACATGAACGGAAGGACGCAGCGATGAATGCCGATGAACTTGTGCGTGCGGGTCAGCTGAACGAGGCCCTGGGCGCCCTGCAGGATCAAGTGCGCAGCCAGCCGTCCAACCCCGCCCTGCGCGTCTTCCTCTTTCAACTGCTGGCCGTGCTCGGCCAGTGGGGCCGCGCGCAGAACCAGCTCAAGGTCGCCGGCGAGCTGGATGCCGGCGCCCTGGCCATGGTGCAGACCTACCGCTCGGCCCTGGAATGCGAGGCGCTGCGCGGCGAAGTCTTCGCCGGGCGGCTGACGCCGGTGCTGCTGGGCCAGCCGGCGGACTGGCTGGCGCCGCTGATCCAGGCTCTCAAGCTGGATGCCGAAGGTCATGCCGAAGCCGCAGCGCAGCTGCGCGAGCAGGCTTTCGACGCCGCCCCGGCCATCGCCGGCGAACTCAACGACGAACCCTTCGCCTGGTGCGCCGACGCCGATCCGCGGCTCGGCCCGGTGCTGGAGCTGATCGTCAACGGCCGCTACGTCTGGCTGCCGATGGAGAACCTCGCCAGCCTAAGCTGCGAGGCGCCCAGCGACCTGCGCGACCTGGTGTGGATGCCGGCCGAGCTGACCCTACGCAACGGCGGCACCACGGTGGCGCTGATTCCCAGCCGCTACCCGGACACCGTCGAACTAGGTGACGACGCCGCGCGCCTGGCACGCAAAGTCGACTGGCAGGACAACGGTTTGCCCATCGGCCAGCGCCTGTTCGCCACCGACCGGGGCGAAACCGCGCTGTTCGACCTGCGCAGCCTGCGCTTCGCCGCCGGGGACGCCTGAGCATGGCCGAGCTGACCCTACAGGAGCGACTGCAGCCTTCGCTGCTCGATCGTCTCACCGACGACGAGCCGAGCAACCCCAAGGAAAGCGCCGAGCGCCGGGTGATGAATCTCAACCAGCTCAAGGCCTCGGTGCTGCGCGACCTGGCCTGGCTGCTCAACACCACTGCGTTGTTCGGCCCGGAAACCGCGGCACAAATGCCGGCCGGCACCTCGGTGATCAATTTCGGCCTGCCGCCGCTGTCCGGCCACACCGCCTCGAGCATCGACGTACAACTGGTCGAGACCCTGCTTGCCGAGATCATCGAAACCTACGAGCCACGCCTGCTCCAGGGCTCGCTACGGGTGCGCGCGCAGCTGGCAAGCGACGAGATGAACCACAACGCGCTGAGCTTCGAGATCGAGGCCGACCTGTGGGCCGAACCGGTGCCGCTGCGCCTGCTGCTGTCCACCGATCTGGACCTGGAGACCGGGCATATCAAGGTCGCCCCGGTCGACGGCAGGAGGCGCGCATGAACCCGCGCCTGCTCGACTACTACAACCAGGAGCTGCAGCACATCCGCGAGAGCGCCGCCGAGTTCGCCGCCGAGTTCCCCAAGATCGCCAGCCGCCTGACCCTGTCCGGCATCGACTGCGCCGACCCCTATGTCGAGCGCCTGCTGGAGGGCTTCGCCTACCTCACCGCGCGCGTGCACCTGAAACTGGACGCCGAGTACCCCACCTTCACCCATAACCTGCTGGAAATCGCCTACCCGCACTACCTGGCGCCGACGCCCTCGGTGGCCGTGGTGCAACTGTGCGCCGACCCCGACGAGGGCTCGCTGGCCAGTGGTTTTCGCGTCGAACGCGGCGCCGCCCTACGCGGCCAGCTCGGCCACGAGGAGCAGACCGCCTGCGAGTACCGCACCTGCCACGACGTCACCCTGTGGCCGCTGGAGGTCAGCCGTGCCGAGTATTTCGGCAACCCGGCCACCGCCCTCGGCCGCCTCGCCGCGGCCGAACCGCGAGCCAAGGCCGGCCTGCGCATCCGTCTCAAATGCGGCGCCGGCATGCCGTTCAAGGCCCTGGCGCTGGACAGCCTGCCGTTGTTTCTCGGCGGCGCCGACGAGCAGCCGTTCCGCCTCTACGAGCAACTGCTGGGCAACGCCTGCGCCTTGTTTATCAAGAGCGTCGATGGCGAATGGGCCGAACGTTTGCCGCTGAGCTGCATCCAGGCACGCGGCTTCGACGACGAGGACGCGGTGCTGCCGGTGGTGCCGCGCGCCTTCCAGGGCTACCGCCTGCTGCAGGAGTATTTCGCCCTGCCCAATCGCTTCCTGTTCGTCGAGTTCGCCGGCCTTGCGCGCGGCGTGGCGCGCTGCAACGCCCAGGAGCTCGAACTGGTGGTGCTGTTCACCCGCCTGGACAGCAGCCTGGAAGGCGCGGTGTCGGCCGCCCAGTTCGTGCCTTTCTGCACCCCGGCGGTCAACCTGTTCCCGCGCCGCGCCGACCGCATCCACCTCAGCGACCGCGTGCACGAACACCAGGTGATCGCCGACCGCACCCGCCCGCTGGACTTCGAGATCCACTCGCTGACCCAGGTCAGCGGCCACGGCAGCGGCCCCGAACAGCCGTTTCAGCCCTTCTACGCCATTCGCGATCCGGCCCGTTACGGCCGCGAGCAGGCCTATTATGTGGTGCGCCGCGAGCCGCGCCGGTTGTCCAGCCAGGCGCGCCGGCGCGGGCCGCGCTCCACCTACGTCGGCAGCGAGACCTTCGTCTCCCTGGTCGACGTCAACCAGGCGCCCTACCGCCACGACCTGCGCCAACTGGGCATCGGCGCGCTGTGCACCAACCGCGACCTGCCGCTGCTGATGCCGATCGGCACCGGC